>DASVKT010000208.1:0-9693 GCA_036385235.1 Candidatus Limnocylindrales bacterium
ATTCGGGTTGGTGCTGACCAGCCCCTGGAGGTTGATCGGCGAGTACGCCGCGCCGGCCGGTGACGACAGGGTCTTCGTGCCGGCGGGCGTCGTGGGTCCGGTCTGGCCGCCGGTGAGGCCGTAGATCTCGTTGTTGTTGCAGATCACGGTGACGTTGGCGTTGCGGCGAATCGTGTGCAAAAGGTGGTTGCCGCCGATCGACGCGGTGTCGCCGTCGCCGGCGACCACGATCACGTTTAGCTCAGGCCGTACGATCTTGACCGCCTCGGCCACCGGGAGGGTGCGGCCGTGCAGCGTGTACACGGACTCGAAGTTTATATAGGCACCCATTCGGCCGGTGCAGCCGATGCCGGTGATCAGGACGGTATTGTTCTTGTCCAGGCCCAGCTCGTCCATCACTGACGCCAGTTGCTGCATGATCAGGCCGATGCCGCAGCCTGGGCACCAGATCGTGGGGAAGAGGTCTGTCTTGAGCTTGTCCTTGACGGCCATTGCATGAACCTCAGCAGGGACGCGGGTCAGCCGACTCGGGCCGGCGCCTTGAGGGCGGACGGCGCGAATCCGGCGGGAAGCATGTCGATCTTCTCGAGGCCCTCGGTGATGGCCTCGATGCTCATGCGGCCGCCGAGCAGCGGAACCCGCTCGACATGGCGCAGGAGCATCTGCTCCACGACGTTGGCGTACTGCCCGTCGCTGCCTTCGATGACGATGATCTTCTTGTAGCGAGGCGCGATCTCGGCCAGCTCCTTGTTGAGCGTGGGCCAGATGCGGATCGGGCGGAAGAGCGCGAAGTACGGAGAGAGCGGCTGCGCGACGCGAGGCGTGATGCCGAAGGCGATCACGAGTGTCTCGGCGTCCTTGTTCCAGCCGTACTCGTAGAAGGCGTAGCGATCGGCCACTTCCTCGCGGCAAGCCTTGCCTTCGTAGTACTGGCGGATGAACTCGTCGCCGTCTGCGGTGGCGGGCTCGCCGTCCGGGTATGTCGCCACACCGGAGAAGAGCCGGGTACTGCCAGAGGCCAGCGGTTCCAGGGTTCGCGGGATGATCGGGACATCGATGCTGTCCAGATCGGCGATTTCGTTGAGGTGGCCCAGAAACGCATCCGAGAGGAGGATCACCGGGCTCCGGCTTTCCTCTGCCGCGTTGAACGCGTGGATCGTGTACTCGTAGCACTCGGCCACGGTGGACGGATAAAACACGAGACTCGTGTAGTCGCCCGTGGAGCCGTATCGCGTCTGTAGCAAGTCACCCTGGCCGGGCATGGTGGGCATTCCGGTTCCGGGACCCACTCGCTGCACGTTGATGATCACGCACGGGATACCGACCTTGTGGCCGTAGCCCACGGCCTCCTGCATCAGGCTGAAGCCCGGCCCAGAGGTCGCGGTAAAGGACTTGGCACCGGCCAGGCTGCCGCCGAGGATGGCATTGGCGCTGGCGATCTCATCCTCTTCCTGGATGAAGCGGAATTCGGGATGCTTGGCCGCATGGGCCGAGGCCTGGGCCAGGATCTCAGACGAGGGGCTGATCGGGTAACCGGCGAAGAAGGTCGCTCCGGCCTTGACTGCACCGAGCAGGACGGCCTCGTTTCCCTGGACGAGTCGCTTGGTCATTGGTGTGGTCTCTCGATCAGGCTTCGTTGTCGCGATCGACGTTCGGACCGCTCTCCGTGTCCGTCATGCCGCGATGTGGATCTGTACCGGCGACGGCCGGGCCGCGGGCTGCCTCGGGAACATGCGGAACTGCCTTGTGAATGGCAGACGCGGCCTCCTCGACCAGTTGAGCGTCGGGCAGCCTGCCGTTTTCATCGCGCTTCGGCAGAACCTCGATGGCGAGGTCCGGGCAGTAGCGCTCGCACAGACCACAGCGGATGCAGTCCGTGGCCTCGATGATCGCGTCATGCGTCAGAAGGAGGCTGTTCTTTGGGCAGATCTCGACGCAGATGTTGCAGCGTTTGCACCATTCATCGACCCAGCGGATGTTGACGAAGTCGACGATCGTAGGGGCGAGGTGCGTTCTCTTTTCGGCGGCGTACACGGTAGTAATGGCCGAATCTCCAGAATTAGGACGGCGGTGCGTGGATCCGCAGCCCGCTAAGTCTACGGAATTGGACGACCGCCCGCAGATCGAGGTCTATTGCGGCCCATTAGGCGCGCCTTTGCCCGCCCTCGGAGACCTACTGAACCTGCAGGATCGTCTTGGCGCCGGACCAGTGGCGCTCCAGCTGGTAGTAGTCGCGTTCCGGCGGAGCGAAGATGTGGACGATTACGGCGCCGAAATCCAGCAGCGTCCAATGCGAGTTGGAGCCACCTTCCCGGCCAATCGGCCGGACGCCTTCGGAGCGGAGCTTATCCACGATGCCGTCGCCGATCGCGCTGAGCTGGCGCTCGGAACCGCCGGAGCAGATGACGAAGTAATCCGCCATTGAAGTCAGCTCGGTGACCTCCAGAAGGATTATGTCCGCAGCCTTCTTGTCCTCGGCGCCCTCGACGATCAGCCGGGCCACCTCGAGCGCAGTCAGGCGATTGCCGCGCTCGCGCAGAGACAGCTCGATTTCCGCCTCGGCCGGGCCTTCATCGGCCTGGGCCAAAGCCTCGACCTCGGCCTCCAGGGCGTCGGCCAGCGCCTCTTCATCCAGCGGCTTCTGCCGTCGGGGCAGGCCGTCTGGGCTGGGCATCGTTTCGGGCGAAGAGTCGGTCACGTCAAGCGGTCCTCAATTGGTTGGTCGAAAGATACAGCCGATGGTCGCGGATGTACGACTCCACGGCGGGTGGTACCAGGTAGCGGATCGAGCGGCCGGACGCCGCGCGAGTCCGGACATCGGAGGCCGAATTGGCCAGCGGCAGGGTTTCGATCGTTAGAACTCGGTCGGCGGAGCCGCCGGCCATCGCGCTCAAGACCTGCCCGTCGGGCTCGGGGAACCCGGGCCGTGACACCACGGCTAGTTGGGCAAGCTCGAGGATTCGCGCGGGAGCGCGCCAGGTCGGCAACGCCGCGGCGGCTTCCGACGAGAGGATGAAGAAGAAGCTTCGAGCGATCCCGTCCCGCCGCGCCTCATCGGCAAGTGCCTCGAGCGTCTCCACGGTGTACGAAGGCCCGTCCCGGTCCAGTTCGATTCGGCAGACGGCGAAGGCTGGGTTGCCGGCCGTCGCCAGCTCCACCATCGCGGCGCGATCTACCGCCGGCGAAAGCTCTATATCGAGTTTGTGGGGCGGCCGCGCGGCCGGAACAAAGAGGACGCGATCCAGTTGCAGGGCCTCGCGGACCTGCTCGGCGATCACCAGGTGGCCGTAGTGGATGGGATCGAAGGTTCCGCCGAGGATCCCAACGCGCCGATCTTCCGGCGCGATCCACTGGCTCACCGATCGTCCCAGGCGTCGGGCTCCCATTCCAGTTCGGTCGTACCGATGCGGACCGTTTCGCCGGGGACAACGCCCTGGCGGCGCAGCTCATCCTCGATACCCAGCCGGGCCAGCTCGCGCTGGAACCGCTCGGCCGATTCCTCGACGTCGAAGTTGGTCTGGGCGGCGAGCAGTTCGATCTTCTTGCCGCGGACGACGTAGATGTCATCCTCGACGTCCACGCGGAATGAGTCGCCGACGGATTCGATGTGATGGACGACGACGCCGTCCGAGTGAGGCGCCTCCGAAAGCTCCGCGGCGTTCGGGAGCAACTTGCCCAACACGGCGCGAAGCTCCTGGATCCCCTCGCCTTCGGCGGCCGAAATGGCGACGGTCGGGATACCGCTGGGAAGACGCGCCTCTCGGAATGCAGGCCAGGCATCCGGGACGCCCGGCTGGTCCATCTTGTTGAAGACCACCAGCATTGGCTTCTTGAGGAGTGCCGGGTCGTGGGCTTCCAACTCGTCACGGATGACGTTGTAGCTCCACTCCGGATCCCGATCCGAGCCGTCCACGATGTGAACGAGGATTCGCGTCCGCTCCACGTGGCGCAGGAACGCGTGGCCGAGGCCGGCGCCGGTACTTGCGCCCTCGATGAGTCCCGGCACGTCTGCGATCGTGGGTCGTCTCGTCTCCAGATCGGCAGCGTCCATGACGTCGCTGAGATCCAGGACACCGAGGTTCGGTTCCAGGGTGGTGAACGGATAGTCCGCGATCTTGGGCCGGGCCGCGGTCAACGCCGCGAGCAGAGTGGACTTGCCGGCGTTCGGCAGCCCAACCAGCCCGATGTCCGCGATCAGCCGCAGCTCCAGGCGGATCCAGCGCTCCTCGCCCGGCTCGCCTCTTTGCGCGTGGCGCGGAACCTGGTGAGTGGAAGTGGCGAAATGGACGTTGCCCAGGCCACCTTTGCCGCCCCGCGCGACCATCAGGGTCTGATCCGCGGCGACGAGATCGCCCAGGAGCCCGCCCGTCTCGTCCTCGAAGATGGAGGTACCGGGCGGAACCTTCAGCGTGATGTCGCTGCCGGCCTTGCCGTGCATGCGGTCGCCGAAGCCTCGGCCGCCGGGCTTGCCCTTGAAATGATGGGCCTGGCGGTAGTCGCGCAGGCTCGTCTCGCCCGGGTCGACGGTCAGGTAGATGGAACCACCGCGGCCACCGTCTCCCCCATCGGGGCCGCCGCGGGGCACGTGAGCCTCACGTCGGAATGTGGCTGCCCCGTCGCCGCCGTCGCCGGCGTGAACCATGATTCGGACTCGGTCGAGGAACATGTCTCAATTCTCGCACGCGATTCGTGCGCGGCAGAGTGGCGCCACCGTGAATCCGGCGGCTAGCCGGCCCGGCCGCCCGACCCTCGGACGGCGGCCGGAATACGCGTTCAGTCCTTGGCGGACTGATCCACGCTCTTGGTCAGGCTGGCCAGGAAGGCGACGTTGCTGTCGGTCTTGGAGAGCCGGTTGAGCAGCAGCTCGATGCCTTCGTTCGTTCCAACCGCGGAGAGCATCCGTCGCATCGTCCAGACCATCTTGAGAACCGGCTCCTCGAGAAGCAGCTCCTCGCGCCGGGTACCGGATCGCTGAACGTCGATGGCGGGGAAGATCCGCTTCTCGGCGAGCTTGCGGTCCAGGATGAGCTCGCTGTTGCCGGTGCCCTTGAACTCTTCGTAGATGACGTCATCCATACGCGAGCCGGTATCAACCAGACACGTGCCGATGATCGTCAGTGAACCGCCGAATTCAATGTTTCGGGCGGCGCCGAAGAAGCGCTTGGGCGGATAGAGGGCGATTGGGTCGAGGCCGCCGGAGAGGGTTCGGCCGGATGGCGGCAGGGCCAGGTTGTAGGCGCGGGCGAGGCGGGTGATCGAGTCCAGCAGGATCACAACGTCGCGGCCGGTTTCTACCTGTCGCTTGGCGATCTCGAGAGCCATCTCGGCGACGTGGGTGTGGTTCTCGGTGGGCTCGTCGAATGTGGAGCTGATGACCTCGCCCTTGACCGAGCGGCGCATGTCCGTGACTTCCTCGGGCCGCTCGCCGATGAGCGCGACCATAAGGAGAATCTCGGGGTAGTTGGTGCTGATGCCGTTGGCGATCTGCTTGAGCAGCATCGTCTTGCCGGCCTTCGGCGGGCTGACGATGAGGGCGCGCTGGCCCTTACCGATGGGATTGACCAGGTTGATCAGGCGCTGGCTCAGGTTCTTGGGATCAGTTTCCAGGTTGATCAGCACGTCCGGGTGGATCGGTGTGAGATCCCCGAACTGCGGCCGGCGCTTGGCCGTCTCCGGATCGATACCGTTGACCCGGTCAACCCGGATCATGCCCCAGTACTTCTCGCCTTCGCGTGGCGCCCGCACGGAGCCGCTGATGCGGTCGCCGATCCGCAGGCCAAAGCGGCGGATCTGCGTGGACGAGACGTAAACGTCATCCGGCGTCGGCATCAGGCCATGGCGGCGCATGAACCCGAAGCCCTCATCGACAATGTCGAGGATCCCGGTGGCGTAGGCGTGGCCGGCAAGCTCGCTCTGGCGAGCCAGGATCTGGTCGACCAGATCTTCTTTGACGGTGATGCCGGCCTCAACGTCCAGATCGCGCACGACCGCCTGAAGCTCGTTGACATCCATGCCACTGAGTTCGGTGATATCCAGATCGCGGGAATCGCCATCCTGGAAATCGTCGTACTCGGCCATGGGCGTACGTCCGGCCGGGCGTCGGCGGGGGCGGCGGTTACGGGAACGCGGGTCGGGACCGTTGACAGGCATGGGGGCAGAGCTCGTGTGGGGAAGGTGCCGTGCAGGCATTCGCGCGGAATCAGTCCGCTGCGGGTACACGGTCGGGGCGAGGCGGAGAATACCTGCCCTTGCGAGTGGCGTCAATCCAGCGTGTTGGCTGTGTGTTGATTGGCGTGCTCCCGCCTCGCCATAAACCTACGGCTTCAGCGTCCCAAAGAAGACCTGCCAGGCCAGAAGCGACTTTGCGATGAGGCTGAAAAGCATGTAGGCGCGCTCGCCGTATAGGTAGTCGCGCCAGCTGCCAACCTTCTTGTATTGCAGTACCTGGTTGATCGCGAAGACGTTGAAGCTGATGAACAGCGTCACGAAGATCGCGATCACAAATCCCGGAATCGGGGCCGAGCCCGGCTCCGTGGCGGAGACGTAGAGAGTCACGCCGATGACGAGCCACGGCACCGCCCCGGCGATGCAGCCAAAAACGTAGTACAGCCACTGCGGCCGGTCCCGGCCCTCGTTGGCGATCTCCATGCTCCAGCCGAACAAGATCATGGCCGCATTCACGCCGAAGATGGCGATCAACGTTCCCACTTCCTGAACGCCGGCCAGCGTGGCAATAACAACGATCATCACGCTCGAACTGAACGAGTACTCCAGCCAGCGGATGGGGTTCTGGCCACGGGCCAGATACGACTCGTACCGGCGCCGGGCCGGAACGGCCATCGTGAGATGGGCGACGGCGCTCAGGAAGAAGAACAGCGCCACGGCCGGCCCGATCGGCAGATCCCAAATGTGGCGCTGGGCGGTGACGAGATGACGAGTCGTCTCGTCGTAGCGAAGGTACGTGCTGACGATCGGCGAGGTCACGACGGGATTCCGGGCAAACGATATGGCGAGGATCACTGCTCCCTGGACGAAGTGGAGGGCTGCCAGGATGGCGTTCCAGCGGAACAGGTTGGCCGAGCGGTCGGCTGGAATGGAAGTGGCGGGGGCAGACGTGGCGGGGGCAGACATCGGACTCCTACACATACGGGCAGGTAGTTTCTTGATCAAAGGTATCCGCCGGGAGCTACAAGTCCAGCCCAAGCCCGCAGGGCGCAATCGGTCATGTTCGGATCGCGCCGGCGATTCGATCTAGGGCACACCCTCGCTCCATCGGGCCAATCGGACCCACCGGCCCGCCGACACCGACCGCAGACTCGCGCGCCGGGTGACATTGCGCCCGGACCGGCCCGGGATAACACGAACAACGGCCCTGAGATCCCCGCGTCGCGACCGCTAGCGTTCAAACCCACAAATCCAGGTGCCGCTCGTCCCTAGCCGGCACCGCTTCATTGCAGGTGAGGCGGCTCTACGTGATTGAGACCAAGGTCGACGACGAAGTAACAGCGATAGCCAAGCGCTGGAAGAACAAACGCGGCAGCCTGATCATGGCCTTGCATGCGCTCCAGGATCTTCACGGATATGTGCCCCGTGAGGCCGCAATGGAACTGGGCCACCAGATGGACGTGCCGCTGGCGCGCATCTACGAAGTGCTCACGTTCTACAACTACTTCCGGCTGGAGTCCCCCGGCGACAAGGTCGTGTCCGTCTGCCTGGGCACCGCCTGCTACCTCAAAGGCGCGCCGGCGCTGCTGGAGCAGGCCTCGAACGAGCTCGGCATCAAGCCCGGTGAAACCACCGCGGACAGGGAGTACCACCTGCAGGTAGTCCGATGCGTGGGTTGCTGCGGCCTCGCCCCCGTCGTGACCGTCAACGCTCAACTCCTGGCCAAGGTAACTCCGGAGATGCTGACCGAGCAGCTCGGCCAGGGCAAAAAGGCTCCGGCCGCCACCAAGGAAGACGGGCAGGCATAACGATGGCCAGACTCACATTTGCCGATTTCGAGACGCGAGCCCAGGCCCCGGCCGCCACGCTCGACAAGCCAACCATCAAGGTTGGACTCAGCACCTGCGGCATGGCCGCCGGCGCGGAACCCGTCTTCGCCGCCCTCGGCGCCGAGGTCAAGAACCGCGCCCTGGATTGGCGCGTGGCGCGAACCGGCTGCGCCGGCATGTGCAGCATGGAGCCGCTCGTTGAAGTGGCGCTGCCGGGCCAGGCCCCGGTCATGTACGGCGAGGTCACGCCGGAATTCGCGCTGAAGCTCGTTGAGGCGGTCGCCCAGGACAAGCCACTCCCCGCGGAATTCCGCGTACCGAGCATCGGCGAACTGGCCCGCATAGCCGGCGAACCCGTCGCTGAGGGCGAGGCCAAGCAGTACCGCATCGTAATGCGCAACTGCGGCGTCATCGACCCGGAGGAAATCGGCGAATACCTGGACCGGGGCGGATATCAGGCCCTGGCCAAGGCCCTCTCCACGATGGGCCCGGAAGACGTCATCGATGAGTTGAAGACCGCCGGCCTTCGCGGCCGCGGCGGCGCCGGCTTCCCGGTCTGGATGAAGTGGCTCCTGACCCGCGAATCGCAAGGCGAGGAGCATTTCATCGTCTGCAACGCGGACGAAGGTGACCCCGGCGCCTACATGGACCGCAGCGTCCTGGAGGGCGATCCGCACGCCGTGCTGGAAGGCATGATCATCGGCGGATACGTCATCGGAGCCAAGAACGGCTTCTTCTACGTCCGAGCGGAATACCCGCTCGCCATCCAGCGCATCGAGAAGGCAATCCGTCAGGCCAAGGCCGCGGGTCTTCTCGGCAACAACATCCTGGGCACGGACTTCAGCTTCAATGTCGAAATCCGGCTCGGGGCAGGCGCCTTCGTCTGCGGCGAAGAGACGGCTCTGATCGCCTCGCTGGAAGGCAGACGCGGAACTCCCTCGCCGAGGCCGCCGTATCCATCCGTGAAGGGCCTTTGGGGCCAGCCCACGATGATCAACAACGTCGAGACGCTCGCGAACCTGTCTCAGGTCATCCGACGCGGCGGCGAGTGGTTCTCGAGCATCGGACTCGGCGCCTCCAAGGGCACCAAGGTCTTCGCGGTGACCGGCAAGGTGAAGCACGCCGGCCTCGTCGAGATTCCGATGGGCGTCACGCTCCGCCAGGTCGTCGAAGGCATCTGCGGCGGCTCCGCTACCGGCAGCCCCATCAAGGCGGTGCAGACCGGCGGTCCGTCGGGCGGGCTCATTCCCGCCAGCGCCCTGGACACGCCGATCACCTACGAGCACCTGCAGACGCTCGGTTCCTACATGGGCTCGGGCGGCATGATCGTCATGGACGAGACGGATGATCTCGTGGAACTCTCCAAGTTCTACCTGAACTTCTGCGTCGACGAGTCATGCGGCAAATGCGCGCCGTGCCGCATAGGTGGGACGCAAATGCTGAGGATCCTGGACAAGATCGCCGCCGGAAACGGCACGGACGCCGATGTCCTCACGATCCGCCGTCTGGCCCAAGCGATGCAGAAAGCTTCGCTGTGCGGTCTGGGGCAAGGAGCGCCAAACCCGATCCTCTCGGCGCTCCGCTACTTCGAACCCGAATTCCGAGACCGCCTGGTCTCGGCCAAGAACTGAGCCGAAGATGCCCACCAAGACAGACCTCATCTCCGTCACGATCAACGGCCTGCAAGTAGAGATCGAGC
>DASVKT010000209.1:0-4219 GCA_036385235.1 Candidatus Limnocylindrales bacterium
ACATCGGCCAGGCCGGACTCGATGATGCGCTGGGCGGTTGTGGCACCGACATTGCCGGCGCCGATGACGGTTACCTTGCGACGACTAACTGGCATCTGGGCTTCCCTCTAGGTGGGACGCCGGCAGGGGGCGCCGGCGAGATGTTGGTCGTTGCCGTCAGGCGGCTGCGATCGCCTTCTTCACGTGCGCCAGGTACTCAACGAGAGGCGCCGGGATCTTCGAACCGAACTTGGCGTAGTGCCCCTCGATCGCTTCGATCTCCAGGACCCAAGCGGCCGGGTCGACCGCGAACAGGGCCGCCAGACCCTCGGCCGTGATATCCATACCGGTCGTGTCGATGGCACCGGGCGCCGGCAGGAAACCGATCGGCGTTTCGACCGCGTCATCCTCGCCGTTGCAGCGGCCGAAGATCCACTCGATGACTCGGCTGTTCTCACCGAAGCCGGGCCACATGAACTTGCCGTCGGCATCCTTGCGGAACCAGTTGACGAGGTAGATGCGCGGCAGCTGAGCGCCCGCCTTCTCGCCGATCTTGAGCCAGTGGCCCCAGTAGTCCGCCATGTTGTAGCCGCAGAACGGCAGCATCGCGAACGGATCGAAGCGCAGCTTGCCGATGGTGCCGTTGGCGGCAGCGGTCATCTCCGAACTCATGATCGAGCCCATGAAGACGCCGTGGACCCAGTCGAAGCCTTCGCGAACGAGCGGCACGGTGGTCGCGCGGCGGCCGCCGAACATGATCGCGTCGATCGGGACGCCCGTCGGATCTTCCCAATCCGGCGAGATGGCCGGGTCCTGGGCCGCCGGCGCGGTGAAGCGAGAGTTGGCGTGAGCGGCCGGCGTCGTGGACTCCGGAGTCCAGTCCTTGCCGGTCCAGTCGATCAGGTGAGCAGGAGCCTCCTTGGTGAGGCCTTCCCACCACACGTCGCCGTCGTCCGTGAGGGCGCAGTTGGTGTAGATGCAGTTGGCGTAGAGCGTCCGGATCGCGTTGGCGTTCGTGGACATGCTCGTGCCCGGCGCGACGCCGAAGAAACCGGCCTCGGGGTTGATGGCATACAGCTTGCCGTCCGCGCCGAACTTCATCCAGCAGATGTCGTCGCCGATCGTCTCGACCTTCCAGCCGGGGATCGTGGGCTCGAGCATGGCCAGGTTGGTCTTGCCGCAGGCCGACGGGAAGGCGCCGGTGATGTGCTTGAAGCTGCCGTCTGGAGCGGTGACCTTGATGATCAGCATGTGCTCGGCCAGCCAGCCCTCGTCGCGGGCGATGGCGGAGGCGATGCGGAGGGCAAAGCACTTCTTGCCGAGGAGGGCGTTGCCGCCGTAGCCGGAGCCGTACGACCAGATTTCGCGGGTCTCCGGGAAGTGGACGATGTACTTGGTCTCGGCGTCGCAAGGCCAGGTGACGTCCTCCTGCCCGGGCGCGAGCGGGGCGCCGACGGAGTGGACTGCCGGCACGAAGTCGCCAGTCTTGATGATCTCGGCCAGGGCCGCGGAACCCATGCGGGTCATGATCCGCATGTTCGTGACGACGTAGGCGGAGTCCGTAATCTCGATGCCCAGGCGCCCGATCGGCGAACCGACGGGGCCCATGGAGAACGGGATGACGTACATGGTGCGGCCGCGCATCGAGCCCTTGAAAACGCCGCTCAGGACGTCTCGCATCTCGGCGGGATCGCGCCAGTTGTTCGTGGGGCCGGCGTCCTCCGCCTTCTCCGAGCAGATGAAGGTCCGGTCCTCGACGCGCGCGACATCGGACGGGTCCGAGCGGGCCAGGAAGCTGTTCGGCTTGATGTCCGGGTTCAGGCGGATGAACGTGCCCGCGTCGACGAGCTGCTGGCTTAGGCGGTTGTTCTCCTCATCCGAGCCGTCGCACCAGTAGACAGAATCCGGCGTAGTCAGGGCAGCAATCTCGTTCACCCACTGAACGATTGGGCTCTCTGCGGTCAGGCCTTGGGGCAGACCTTCGACCCTGGCGCCGGTTGTGGTCACGTTGCTCTCCTCGGATCCCTGGCATGAACCGCGTCGCGCAGCGCATGCTTCTGGGGACGAGAGGCAGCGAACGGGGCGGGCGATAGTTTTGTCTAGAGTTGCGTCGGTATTCGGGACGAGGAAATTGTACGAAGCAGACCCAAGTCGCGCAAACGCTGGGCTTGCCGGGCGGTTTGGGCGCGGATAGGCGGCCGTTGATTGCCCTTCGCTATGGTCACGCCATGAGAGGAGGCTCGATGCAATGGATCAACACATCCCTGCGTAGGCGGCGTTTTCGCAGTGGACGGGCGCCCTGGACGAGCGCTAGCTCGCCTCATTCCACGAGCTGGCGATGGCCCGCGCGCCCCTTCAACGGCTTCCTGGGCGGCAACCTCAGCAAACGGCTCGTCGGACTCAGCAGCGGTCTCGACCGGCTCCGAAGCGGGCGCTTCGGCGGCTACTGGCGCCTCCTCGGGCAAGGCCTAGCCGCCCTTGCGACCAAATAGCTTGGCCAACCTGGCGCCGAAGCCCGGCGTTACGGCTGGCGTTTCCGTCGCGTCCGGCGCCGTGACCGTCTCGGTTGTGGCGGTCGCCTCGGCCGATTCGACGGCCGATTCGACGGCCGCCGGAGCGTCTTCACTCGTGGTCGGCTCAGCGACCTCAACGGTCGGCTCGCCTGGTTCCGCCGTAGCCTCAGTCGGCTCCGTCGTCGTGTCGGTCGGCTCGGTGGCTTCGGTCGCACCTTCTAGCATCGCCGACGCCGGAGAGCCGTCAACGGCAGCCGCTACCGGCGGCGTAGCCTTGTGCCTTCGCACCCAGGCATGCCGGATCACGATCGCCACGATGGCTGCCGCCGCAGCACCCATGCCAACCAGCTGAGCCATCGGAATTCCGAAGAACGTCCAGTCCCAACCGCCGCGAAGGGTCTCGAGACCACTTCGCTCGATGCCATACCAAACGAAGTACAGCAGTCCGACGTCGCCGGCGATGAGCAGTCGACCCTTGGCGGTGAATTGCCGCCAGAGGAAGATCATGACGAAGATGCCGATCAGGCTCAGCACCGACTCATAGAAGAAGAGTGGAATGAAGTGGGCATCCACCGGCGTCGGCGCACCCGTGCCGTCCCAGCCGGGGCAGTGATACTGCGCGACCCGATTCTGGCACTGGATGGCGATGCCCCAGGGCAGATTGGTGGGCGGGCCGTACAACTCCTGGTTCATGAAGTTGCCCCATCGGCCCACCGCCTGGGCGACGAGGATGCAGGGCGCGATGATGTCACCCCAACGCCAGAAGTTCAGCTTGTAGTGGCGGGTCAGGTAGATGACCGCGAGCAGGCCCGTGAACAGGCCGCCGTATATGCCCAGGCCGCTGTAGGGCGGCATGACAATCTTGAGCAGATTGTCCTTGTAGAGAGCCCACTGATCGATGACGTGATACGCCCGGCCGCCGATCAGGGCCGCGATGGCCATGACGATGAGGCTGTCGATGATGATGTCGGTCCGCTCACCGCGCTGGCGCGCCAGCCGGAACGCCAGCCATGTCGCGGCAACGATGGCCACGACGTAGCCGACGCCGTACCAGCGGATATCGATGGGGCCGGCGGCGAATGCAATCGGGTTGGGCGTAAAGTCGATCATGGTCGGCTAGTGTACCGGGCCGGGCGATTCGACTCGCGGGAAAGTCGCGATCCGTATACTGGCCGCGACAGAGCCGACTTGCGACTCGCCCGTCAGATGACGACCGCCTCCAGGGAAGGGCCAAGAAATGCCGTTCTACTTCTTCTTCGGGCTTCTCGGTCTCGTGATCGGCGGGCTGGTGACCTGGTTCTTCCTGGCGAACCATCCATTCGAGTCGCTCGAGACGCCCGGCGGCCCGGTCGACGCCGTGGAGGCTTCACTTCTCGTGAAGGAGCTCGAAGCCGACGGCATCACCGTCGATGAGCCCACGGTCGTCCGGATCCTCAACATGCACGGCTCCTACGTGGACGGCAAGATCCGCGAAGCTCAGGCTGCGGCAGAGGCGGAGCGAGCCGAGGCTCAACGCCAGCGCAAGGCCCAGGAGGAGGCGGCAGCCGACGCGGCGGCGAGCGCGGACGGCTCGACCGGCTCGACGGCCACGGCTGCGGCAGCCGACGCGGCGGCGAGCGCGGACGGCTCGACGGTGAGCGCGGACGGCGCGACCGGCTCGACGGCTACGGCTGCGGCGGCCGGCTCGACGGTGAGCGCGGACGGCGCGACCGGCTCGACGGCGACCG
>DASVKT010000210.1:0-7975 GCA_036385235.1 Candidatus Limnocylindrales bacterium
GGCGATCTGCGCAGGCCACGCGCCTGGAGGCCGACCGCGACCGGCTCAAGGAGTCCGTCCGGCAGGTCACAGCCGCGGCCGACGCAGCTTCAGCCGGTGGCGCCGCGGCCAAGGATGGGGCCGCGGCCGGAACCCCGGCGGAGGAACACGCCAACGCCCTGCGCGAGTGGGAAGCCCGGGCTGCCTCGATGCGTGCCCGGCGGGATCAGCTTGCGAGCGAGGAAGCGGCCCTGGAATCGGTCCGGCGTGATGCCGAGACTCGCCGCGCGCGTGCTTCCGCGGCCGCAAACCTGGACCAGGAACGCATCGGCAGCCTGGAGCGCCAGACGGGCGAACTGGCCAAACGAGAGCAGCAGATCGGGGCCGAGCGCGAGGGACTGGGCGAGGAACTCGCTGCGGCTGCTCTGCGCGAGGCCGCCATCCGGGCCGAGCTTGTGGATCTGCTCGCCGCCGCGGCAGCAGCACGAACCCGCCTGACCGAGGCCGAAGCCGCCGCCATGCACGCGCGGGACCGGCTGCGGGCCTGCCAGGAGCGTGTTCGCGCGGCCGAGGTTGCGGAGCTGGAAGCGCGCCTCGCCCTGGATGCGATCCGCGAGCAGGTTCTCGTGGAGCTTGCCGGACTCGGCGATCTGGGCGTGCGGCTGCTGATGTACGAAGGCGACGGATCCGACGACGACGAGTTGCCGGAAGCCCCGGTGCCGGTCCGAGCGCCGGCTCGCCCGGCTGTCGTCGCGGCCGCCACGGCCGCCACGGCCCAGGACCCCGACGCGGACGCCGACTCGGAAGACTCCGACGCCGCCAACTCCCTGGAGAAGCTGCTCTCCGAGGCCACCGCCCGCTGGGCCGAGGCTCCGGTCGTGGAGCCGCCCGGTGCCTCCAAGCTCGCCCAGCTGCGCCGCCGCTTCCACGAACTCGGCGCCCCGAACCCGTTCGCGGCCGAGGAATATGAAGCCATCAAGACCCGCCTGGATGGTCTGGACGCTCAGCGCATCGATCTGAACGAGGCCATCTCCAAGACGCGCTCGCTCATCGAGCAGTTGAACGTGATGATCGCCGAGCAGTTCCGGACAACCTTCACGGCCCTGGAGACGGCCTTCGACAGCCGCTTCCGTCAGCTCTTCGGTGGCGGTTACGCAAAGCTGAGCCTCACGGATCCGGAGGATCTGGCGTCCACCGGCATCGACATCACGGCCCGCCCGCCCGGCAAGAAGGCCCAGCCTCTGAGCATGCTCTCCGGCGGCGAGCGGACTCTCACCGCCGTTGCGTTGCTGTTTGCGATGCTGGAAGTCCACCCGGTTCCGTTCTGCGTCCTGGACGAAGTGGACGCAGCCCTGGACGAGGCCAACGTCGGGCGCTTTGCCGATGCGCTCCGGAGCCTCGCGGCCCAGACCCAGTTCGTGGTTATCACGCACAATCGGGGCACAATCGAGGCCGCGGACGCGCTCTACGGCGTGACCGTGGGCGACGATGCTGTGAGCCGCGTGATCAGCCTCAAGCTTGAGGAAGCGCGCAATCTGGCGGACCAAGTGACCAAGAAGAGCGCAGCGGCCACGGCCGGCTGACCGGGAGGTTTCCCCTGTTCCTCCGACGCAAACCAAAGGACGAACCGAAGACAACGGCCATTGATTCGAGCGAGCCGGTAGAGTCGGTCTGGAAGGTTGAACCTGCCGAGGCCGCCGAGTCTGCCGGGCCGGTTGAGCTTGCCGAGACCGGACCTTCAATCGAGCCGTCTTCTTCCGACGCCGACGAAACGCCCGGCGACCTTTCGGCCGGTCTGGAGCGCAGCCGGGGCGGCTTCATGTCGCGACTGCGCGGCGCGCTCAAGAGCGGCCCTTCCGGCGCGGACTGGGAGTCCGTCGAGGAGTTGCTGATTGCCGGCGACATCGGCGGCGGGCTGGCCATTCAGGTGGTGGAGAAGGCTCGCGCTCGAAAGGACGCTGTTTCCGCCGAGGCCGCCGTTCGGGCGGAGTTGGCAGCTCGGCTTATGCCGGGCGACGTCTCATGGCGGCCGAAGTCGGCCCAGCCGGGTCAGCCGGCCGTGATCCTGATGGTCGGCGTGAACGGCACCGGCAAGACCACGACCATCGGCAAACTGGCCCACCTATACAAGGCCGAGGGCAGCACCGTTCTTCTCGCGGCCGCGGACACGTTCCGTGCCGCCGCCATAGACCAGCTCAAGATCTGGGCGACCCGGTCCGGCAGCCAGTTCGTGGCCCACGTTCCGGGCGCGGATCCGTCTGCCGTGATCTACGACGCGCTTGATGCGGCCGTCGCGCGCGGCGTGGACGTGGTCATTGCGGACACGGCCGGTCGGCTGCACAACAAGTCCAGCCTCATGGACGAGCTGGCCAAGATGCGCCGCGTCATCGACAAGCGGTTGCCGGGCGGGCAGCCCGAGGTTTTCTTCGTCCTCGATGCGACCACCGGCCAGAACGGCCTGGCCCAGGCCAAGGTCTTCCACGAGACCGTGGGCCTCACCGGCATCGTTCTGACCAAGCTGGATTCCACGGCCAAGGGCGGCATCGTCTTTGCCATCGAAGACTCGCTCCACGTGCCCGTGCGGTTCGTCGGAGTGGGGGAGAAGCTCGGCGACCTGCTGCCGTTCGATCCCGAGGCGTTTGTCGGCGCGCTGTTCGCGTAGCTCGACCGGCGGAGTGCCGGCCCTACCAGATCTACCGCCCCTTGCGCCGCCACCCAACCGGCAGCAGCCGCCGACCGCGTGACTTGAGGCGCTTCAGCCCTTCGTACGCAGGCATCACGGAGTTGTCCAGGCGGATGGCTTCGCGGTATTCGTCGCCGGCTCGCTCGAATTCGCCGTGGCTCTCCAGGGCATAGCCGATGCTGGCGTGGAGTTGAGCCAGGTCTGGGTCCTCCAGCAGCGCAGAGGTGAGCACTTCCTGCGCCTCATCGGTGCGGCCCAGGGAGACCAACGCCAGCGCCCGGCAGTGGAGCGAGGGCAGGTGTTGCGGGTTGAGTGAGAGGCCCTTGCCGGTGATGTCCAGCGCTTCGCCGAAGCGGCCGGCGCGCCCGACGATGCCGGCGAGGTCCGAATGGCGGTTCGGGTCCGTGGGCGCCAGCGCCACAGCCTGCCGGCCTTCCATTTCGGCCTCCCAGGCCATGCCCAGGGTTTCCAGGGCGCAGGCTCGGGCGGCGTGGGCCAGGGCCAGATGCGGGTTCAGCTTGATCGCCTGGTCCGAGGCTTTGAGCGAGTCGTGGGATCGGTTCTGATCGGCCAGCGCCATGGCCAGCAGGGCATGGACTACGGACGAGTCCGGGAACGATTGCAGGACGTCCCGAAAGGTCTGTTCGGCCGACTCGGGCTTGTTTCGGGCCAGAAGATCGGCGCCCTGTTCCAGCCGACTGTCGTTGACGTCGGACCGGTTCTTGTCGAATGCCCGCTCGAACCTAGCTTGGAAACCCACGCAAACGCACCTCCGCGCCCGCAGGAATCATTTGGCGGCGCTGGATTCCTCCAGGGCCTCCTCGGCCAATCGTTGTGCCCGCTTCGCCAGGAGCTTGTTGATCTGCATAGGCCCGTGGGAGGTGATGTAGGCCAGGATGATCAGGCTGCTTCCGTCGAGGGCCATGGCCGTCCAAATGGCGCCGTATCCGCCCGCGACCAGCACGGTGACGGCAATGAAGCCCGCGAGGGAGACGAGCCAGAGCGGTCCGTTGACCTTCAGAACTCCAGTCATCGCCGTGGCCAGGGCCAAGCCGAAGACGACGCTCAGGAAGATGCCGTTTTCTGATGTCGGGGTCGAGTCCAGGTGGTGGTTTGCCATCACCGTGAACGGCTCAAGCCAGTTGACCGACAGGGCAATGCGCAGGACGATCAGGATGATCGGGGCGTAGCCGATCCAGTTGGCGTACTTGTCGTCCGTGTATTCCGGCACGCCGCGTGACTTCAGCCACGTCATGCAACCGCGCTGGGACCAGATGCGAATCGTCTGAGCGGCAAGGAACCAGGCCGGGAACCACCAGATGCCGCCGACGAAGCCAACGGCCGCGATGACTGCGACTGGGAGTGGCCAGGGCAGATCCGAAAGCGTCCTTCGTCTCTCGGCCTGGGTTGCTGTATCGGTCATTTGGTCCTCGCGTCGCTTCTCGGCGCGCCGTGGCTCGGCTGCAGGTGGACTCTAGCGCACCGATGGGCTGTGTCGTTGGGAATTGGAGCGCGGGGCTGGGACAGCGCGGGGCTGGGATGGTTGACTTTCGAACGCCCAACCCCGCGGGCTGGCCGCTGTGCGGAGTCGCATCGAGATCCCCCGAATTGCGATTACCACCTGAATCTGGGGAACTCGTCTTCGATTCTCAGCCGATGGCCTCGGTCTGAGGTTCGTAGACCCGACCCGGCAGTCCAGCCCCGAGCAGCGTGCTGCCCGAACCCAGCTATACCCGAACTCGCGCCTGTACGCGCCTCGCGTACAAGATTCGCCCGACGAGCCCGGCCGACGCGACTCCCGACTCGCGCTGGCTTGCTCGGGGCAGCGAATGCGCCCGATTCGGGGATGAATCGAGCGTCGGAGGCTCGGATTGCCGCTCGGTGAGATCAGTCAGCCGCGGTCCGGGGGCCTGAAGCGGACAACAGGGGCGATTCGGCACCGAGCTGTACGCGCCGTGCGTACATACGCAGGCTCCGGATCGGAATGCCGGGCTGGGCCACGCTCCACGCCGCGGCCCGGCTGGGCCACGCTCCACGCCGCGGCCCGGCCGGATCACGCCCCGCGCCGCGGCCCGGCCGGATCACGCCCCACGCCGCTCGGCTCTTGGGCGCGCGCAAGCGGCGCAGCGGGGCGGTCGTCCGGCTCTCAGCCCTCGTCGAACGGCCGAAAAGCCCGCTCCGGACGTCCGCTACGCCTTCCCCTTCACGCACGGCGCGAGTTGCGTATCTGTCCGCTTGATGTGGCTGCTCAGCCACTTCGTCAGTTCGGATTCGACGCGGACCACGAGATGGGCGGTGGTGCCATTGCGCTCGAACTCCTCCTGGAGGGAGGTGAGGGTCACCATGAATTCCTTGTGCTGGGCGATGTTCTGCGCGGCGACCGGACACTGGTACTTGGCCATGCATGCTTCTTCGTGGCCGAAGTGGGTGCCGGCATAGTCGCCGAGCTGGTCGAGGAGTCCGGCGATCTCGGCGCGGCCTTTCCCCTGGCTCATGGCTGCGAGCAGGTCATTCAGCCACGTGATGAGTTGCTTGCGCTGGTCGTCGACGCTGTCGACGCCGGTGGCCATGGACGGTTCCCAGGTGATGGTTAGCACAGTGGCCTCCGGTCCTGGCCGGCCGCGAGGATGGCCGATATTGGTGGATAATTACGATGTCGGACGTTGGTTGGCCTGACTGCGGCCCGAACCACTGCAGCCCGACACGACGGATGCAAAGGCGATCCGTAGCCCGAAAGTCCCGGCGGTAGTCGGTCGGCCGCCTAACCGCGCGCCCAGCGCCACGAATCGGCAACGCATATGGCTTCACTCGCGCTTGATGCGGTACACTCCCCGAGCCTTCGGTGCCGCCAGAATCCGCGGCCCAACGTCGCCCCACACTTCAGGGGCGGCGGGACGGATCAGGAGAGTCCTCACCGCCCATGTTCGATGCTCTGAGCGACCGGCTGCGCAAGACGCTCGGTACTCTGACCGGCCATGGCCGCGTCAGCGCCGCTGATGTCGATGCCGCCATGCGCGAAGTGCGGCTCGCGCTCCTGGAAGCCGACGTCAACTTCAAGGTTGTCAAGGATTTCGTGGCCCGCGTCCGCGAGCGCGCGACCGGCGTTGAGATCCTCGAGAGCCTGAGCGCCGGCCAGCAGGTCGTGAAGATCGTCAACGAAGAGCTGGTCGCGCTTCTTTCGGCGGGCGACCGAACCTTTCGGCTGACGGGCAATCCTTCGGTCATCCTTCTCGTGGGTCTGCAGGGCTCCGGTAAGACCACAACCGCCGCCAAACTGGCGCGCCATCTCCACAAGCAGGGCCGCCGGCCGATCCTTGTCGCCGCGGACCCGTATCGTCCGGCCGCGGCGGATCAGCTCGAGACGCTCGGCAAGTCGCTGGACATCCCGGTCTATCGGGCACCCGTGGGCACCAGCGTTCTGGACATCGCCAAGGGTGGCCAGGCTGCCGCCCGCAAGCAAGTTCGCGACACCATCATCCTGGACACCGCTGGCCGCCTGACCGTCGACGAGCCCCTGATGAAGGAAATCGCGGACCTCTCCAAGATGATGGGCGCCTGCGAGACGCTGCTCGTCGTCGATGCGATGACCGGCCAGGAAGCCGTGCATGTGGCGGAGGCATTCCACGCCGCTGTGCCGATCACCGGACTCGTCCTAACCAAGATCGACGGCGACGCCCGCGGCGGCGCCGCCCTTTCCATCAGCGCCGTCACCGGCCTGCCCGTCAAGTTCATGGGCACCGGCGAGAAGACGGACGCGCTGGAGCCGTTCCATCCCGATCGGCTGGCCGGTCGCATCCTGGGCATGGGCGACATCCTCACCCTCGTCGAGCGGGCTCAGGAGCACTACGACGAGAAGGAATCGGCCAAGATGGCCGAGAAGCTGCGCAAGAACAGCTTCACGCTGCAGGACATGCTTAATCAGATGGAGCAAGTCAGGAAGATGGGCCCGATGGGCCAGATCCTGGAGATGATCCCGGGCATGGGCGGAATGGCCAAGCAGGCCCAGGAATCAGTGGACCGCGGCGATCTCAAGCGCGTCGAGGCCATCATCCGCTCAATGACCCCTGCGGAGCGAACTGACCCCAACATCCTCAACGCCCGCCGGCGCAAGCGCATCGCAAATGGATCCGGAACGCGACTACAGGACGTCAACAGCCTCATCAAGCAGTTCACGGAACTCAAGAAGATGATGAAGTCGATGTCCGGCGGCAAAATGGGCAGGCGAATGCCCGGAATGTTCGGATAGGGGGAAGAGAAATGGATCCCAGCGGACAGCCTATTGGCGGGCCGGTGCCGGGCGAACAGCCTCGGGCGGGCCAGCCGCAGTACGACTCCTCGCAGCAGGCGACCCTGGTGCCCATGCCCGATGGCTGGGCGGCCGGGGTGAGCCCGGTCGTGATTTCGCGCAGCTCTCATCGAGGGCGCTGGGCTATTGCCGGTGCAGTTGTCCTGATTGTGGCTCTGCTGACCGCCGGCGGCGCCTTCGTTCTCTCCGGCGCCGGTGGCCAGAAGTCGCTCACCGCGAGCGCCGCTCCCAAGAACACATACGCATTCCTTGAAGCTCGCGTCGATCTGCCGGGCGACCAGCATGCCAGGCTCGCGGACTTCATGAGCCACTTCCCCGGTTTTGCGGATCGGACCCAGTTCAACACCGCTCTGGACGAGATGCTGAACAGGCTGACTTCCTCGGTCTCGCCGGACCTCAACTACACCACTGCCTTCAAGCCGTGGATGCAGGGCGAGGTTTCGCTTGCTCTGGTGGATGAGGGGCGGCAGGCCTCAGCGGGCGTGGTGGCCATCTTCGCGGTCAAGGATCGGGCCGGAGCGGAGTCGTGGGCGGCGTCCACGATCGCACGCCGGAGCCTGACTCTAACCACCTCGGACTACGCCGGAACCAAGCTCTACTCCACCGGCTCGGGGATGAGCGACGAGGCGTACGCGGTCACGGATCAGGATCTCTTCATCGGCACGACGCCCGGCGTGAAGAACGCCCTGGACTCCAAGACCAACGGCTCGCTGGCCGACAACGCCAACTACCAGGCGGCTATGAAGTCGGTCGCCGGAGACGGCATCGCCCGGATGTTCCTGGACACCCAGCACCTGACCGCCATGGGCACTTCGAGCAACATGATGCCGGGCATAGGCATGGCGGTTTCGTCGGCCCTCTCCACGAAGGACGTCCCGGCCTGGATCGCCGGCTCAATCAGAGCCGAGTCGGACCGGGCCGTTGTCACCATCACTATGCCGCGGACCGCGGCGAGCAATCTCGGGATCGGCAATCACTCCAGCACGCTGGCATCTCTGCTGCCCGGC
>DASVKT010000211.1:0-3652 GCA_036385235.1 Candidatus Limnocylindrales bacterium
GTTGCCGGGGAGCAGGTGCGGAACGGTCTCCAGGTTGAGCAGGCTCGGGTCGTGGATGCGGAACCGGAACGGCTGGTCGCTGCCGTCGCTGATGGCGTATACGCCCATCATCCCGCGGGGCCCCTCGACCGCTGCCCAAGCACGGCCCGGGCGCGGCCGCAGCAGCCGGGGAAGCTTGGCCATGATCGGGCCGTCCGGCATGTTGTGGAGGCACTGGTCGATGATGCGGATAGACTCGCGCACCTCGTCGACCCTGATCAGATAGCGAGCCAGAGAATCGCCTTCCTCGCGGGTCGGGACATTGAACTGCAATTCCGGGTACACGCTGTACGGATGCGCCCGCCGAAGGTCGAATGCGACACCGGAGGCGCGCAGGTTGCCGCCCGTGACTCCCATCCGCAGTGCCGTCTCGCGATCGAGGACGCCGATGCCGCGAGCCCGCCGGACGAAGATCTCGTTCTCGTTGAGGAGCGTCGCGTTGGCCTCGGTCTGCTTTGCGGCCCGGCTCATCCAATCGCCCAGGCGGCTCATGAACTCGTGGTTGAGATCGCCGTTCACGCCGCCGATGCGGTAGTAGTTGAAGAGCATTCGAGCGCCCGTGACGGCGGCCAGCATCTCCACGATCTCGTCACGCTCGATGAAGCTGTACAGGATCGGAGTGATGCCACCCAGGTCGAGCGCAAGAAAGCCCATATACAGGGTGTGACTGGACACTCTCAGCAGCTCGGCGGTGAGGACGCGGATGTATTCCGCCCGGCGTGGCACCTGCACGTCCATGAGCTTCTCGAAGGCCAGCACCGCCGCCCACTCCTGGAATAGAGAGCTCAAGTATTCGAGAGGATCGACCTGGTCGATGACGTGGTAGTAGTCCGAGTTCTCGCAGATCTTCTCGACGCCGCGGTGCAGGTAGCCGATGACCGGGTCCACATCCACGACCTGCTCTCCGGAGAGCTTCAGAACGAGCCGCAGGACGCCGTGAGTGGCCGGATGTTGCGGTCCGACGTTGAGGAACATCTCGCCGTCACCCAACGTGTAGAACTCGGCTTCGCGCTCGGTGCGCGTCGGATACGGCGGGATCGGTTCGAAGAGGTCGGGGCCGGGCTGGGCGTCTAGGGTGATTCGGGGATCGTCGGAAGAGGGTCGCGGCATGGACGCCGGGCGTGCCCCTGCTGCTTCCGGAGCCTCTCCTTGAGGTAGCGAGCCGCTCGGGCCGGTTCCGGCCGTTTCCGCATCTGCGGATGACGTTCCGGGGGGCGTGGCGGGTGGCTGCGTCGAGGCCGCGAGCGGACCGCCTCGGGCGTGACCGCCTCGGGCGTGACCGCCTGTGCGTACTCCGGCTGCGGGGGAACTCTCGGGCGGAGCGCCTCGGGCGTGCGCGCCGGCGCGTACGCCGGCTGCGGCGGAACTCGCCGGCTCTGTCGGGTTGACTGGCTCGGTGTCGTTTGGGAGAGTCGGCATGGCGGTCAGCTCACCGGGGCCCGACGGACGCCGGCAGTGGGATCGTCGGCGACGATGGCCGGCGCGTGAGGACGCTCGACGTGCCGCGTGCCGGCTCCGGGGGAGCGGGCCGCGTCGTCGGGCAGGTAGAAGTCCTTGCGGAGCGGGAAGCTCGTGTAGTCGGCCGGCATCAGGATGCGGCGCAGGTCGCGGTTGCCCTCGAAGATGATGCCGAACATGTCGTAGGCCTCGCGCTCGAGCCACTCGGCGCCGATCCACAGGAAAGTGGCCGAGGGCGCGCGCGGGTCGTCCCGGGATAGACCGTCGACGATGACGCGAAGCCAGTCGGGGCTCCGCTCGCTCCAGAGGTGATAGACGACCTGCATCACCTTGCCCGTGTCTACCCCGGCCAGGTCGGCGAGTATTTCGAAACGAAGCCCGGGATCGTCATGGAGTGTCTGCAGCACCTCGACCACGCTGCCGGCTTCGATGCGGATCTCGGTCTGGTCCAAGACCTGGCGGACCGGCCCGCGCAGATGCGCAGTCAGTCGCAGTTCGAGATGGCGCCGGAGCGATCGATCCATGGGTCAGATCTTGTCCGGTACCGTGGGGCCGATCGCGCGCTCCGCCCACTGGCCGCGGCGGTCCTTCACTAGTTGGCCGAGCTGAAGCATGCCGTATATCAGGCCTTCGGGGCGGGGAGGGCAGCCGGGGATGTAGACGTCAACCGGCATGATGCGGTCTATGCCCTGGATGGTGGAGTAACTCCGCTTGTACCGGCCACCCGACACGGTGCAGTCGCCCAGCGCCACACACCACTTGGGCTCGGGCATCTGCTCCCACAAGCGAATGAGCGGCCCGGACATCTTTGTCGTCAGCGTCCCGGCGACGATCAGCACGTCGGACTGGCGCGGAGAAGCCCGGAACGGGAACATCCCCCAGCGGTCCATGTCGTTCTTGCTCGTTGCCCCGGACATCATCTCGAAGGCGCAGCAAGCCAGGCCCGAAAGCAGCGGCCACAGGCTGTTGGCGCGAATCAAGTCCAGGATGTAGTCGGCCTTGGTCGGGACGACGTCGAGCCCGCCCCAGCGTCCGTCATCCCGGCGGCCGGCGTCCGTCTCGCCGTACTCGCGGAGATGCGTGATTTCGGCGGGACGCCCGCCGTCGTAGGCGAGCGGATTGGTCGGCGTCCAGAAGGTGTTCGGAACGACGATCGGGCTCGTCAGCGCAGCCGGCGACGCAGGCACGACCTGCCGACCGACCGGCACCTTGGGTCCCTTCTGTTCCCGACCGCCTACCGCCACGTCAGGACCCCCTTTCGCCAGGCGTAGGCCAGGCCGAGCAGGAGAATCACCACGAAGACGCCCATGCTGACCAGGCCGCCCATCAGCAGGTTGCGCAGGTCGATCGCCCACAGGTACAGGAAGACGATCTCGACGTCGAAAGCTACGAATAGCAGGGCGTAGATGTAGAAGGAGATGCCGAACCGCCCCCAGGTATCGCCGAAAGTGTCGATGCCGCTTTCGTAGGGCATGCCCTTATGGCGATCGCCGCGGTTCCGATGCGAGATGAGCCAGGCCAGGCCGATGACGAGGAATACGAAAGAAACCCCTGCGGTTGCCAGCCCCACCACATACCAGATGCCGGTCAATGATCCTCCAGCCAACCCGGCCTCCCCGGTAAGGACGCCGCGGCGTCGGACGCGAGCGTTCTTCTCCGGTAGCCGTGGGGACGGGTGCGATGCCACGTTCCCACGCGGTCTAGGAGGAAGTCTACCAGTAGCGGCCGGGGATCCGGACAATCAGGGGTTGGGGCCAAGATGAGCCGGTGCGGGCGGCCCGGGGCTAGTCGCGCCGCCCGCAACATCCGGCCGAGCCGCCAGCGGGGTAGCGACTGGCGGCAACAGGCGTTAGTCCGATCTCGGCGGAGCCGCGCGTCGATGAGCCGGGACCGACCATGGCTCATGGCCGCCTCTTCGACGCGTCCCCTCACGCTCCGCCGAGATGTTGGCCGATGTCTGTCGACCTCGACAATTGGACGGGTACCGTATCGACGGGACCAGCAGCGCCAGCAGCGCCACCGGCGCCCGCAGCGTCACCGGCGCCCGCAGAGCGAGCAGCGCGGCTAGCCACTCACCGGGTGACTGCTATCCGCCACGCAGCCGCCGCCGCGTTTCAGCCACTCACCGGGTGACTGCTATCCGCCACGCAGCCCT
>DASVKT010000212.1:0-6682 GCA_036385235.1 Candidatus Limnocylindrales bacterium
CGAAGACGATTACGTCGTCGGCTGCGACGTGCTCATAAAGCCGCGCGATCTCGGCACGAAGGGCGGGGTCTCCCGCCGATTCCGTGTAGCCCAGGCGGAGGTCCTCCCAGCGACGCCGGCCGTCCTCGTCCGCGAGATCCAGCAAGTCGCGCAAGGACCATCCTTCGACGTCCGACGCACATAGCAGGAATTCGGCCGCGAATTCCCACCGGGCGAAGAAGCGTTCCAGGGCGAATTCGTGTAACCGCATGGAGCCTCCGGATCGTTCCCGCCCATGTGATTGATTGACTCGGCTACCGTACCTTCTCCGGCATTGCGCGGCGAATCGCAGGGTTAGGAAAACGCGGGGCGAGGCCGATACTTAGAAAGCAAGGCCTGGCAAGAGCCACGGCCTCGTGGTGCTGTTCGGCGCGCGAAGGCGGGAACGTCGTCTTGCGTCGGCCGTCCCCAGAGGGTGGAAACGATGGAGCCGATCACCGGATATGGCCGCACCAGACCCACGTGGGCTCTGGTCCGCCTGACTCCGTGAACCTGCCGGCCGCCGCCTGGCTAGGCGCGCGGGGTCAGCGCGAAGCCACCGTCTCGCTGGCTCGGCCGGCTCGCCCGGCTCAGACGATCCTGCTGATCGGGTTGGTCGTCACGGCCATAAGCGCGATCCTCGAATTCGCCAATCCGGGAAACCACTGGCTCCTCTTCGAGGATGTTTCAGCCACCGTGGCGCCCGGATTCGGGGCTCTGGCGGTGGCGATAGCGGCGTCGCGAAGCGAGCCGGAGCACCGTGTCTTCAGATGGGTGCTCGCTCTCATGCTGGGCATCACGGCCTTCGGGCAGTTGGTCGCAGCCATCCCTGATGCGATCCCGGGCGCGTCCGTTCCGTTGCTTCGGGTCGTATCTGACAGCGGCAATGTGATCTGCGCCATGGTCGGGATCTTTGTCCTCTGGCGTACGGTCTACCGGCGGCTCGACGGCGAGCTACGGCGTCAGGCCTTCCTCGACGGCCTGATCATCATGGCTGCCTCCATGACCTTCATCTTGGCCAATTGGCTGCTACGTAGCCTGGCGCCGGGAGCGCAGTCGGCCGACGTCTTCGCGGACCCAATGCCCACCCTGTTCATTCCGCTCGTCTCCGCGATCTTCGTTTCCACTGCGATCACGACCGCTGTGTGCGCTCTGGCGCTCCGGGTCGAGCCCGGCCTTCGGGGCGTATGGGTTGTGGTCGCCGGAGTCGTGCTCATCGACCTGGCCTGGAACGGCTGGTTCGCGCGGATCCTGTCCGGCGCCCCGGACGGCATCGAGTTCATGGACTTCATCTTCCCCGCGGGGGCAATGCTGGTCGCTTACGGAGGCCTCACCTGGACCCTCCGCCCGAGCGCCGGTCTGAGATACGGCCGTATCGCGCGGGCCATCTCCGACTGGCTTCCGATCGCCGCGATTGCCGGTTGCGTCTTCCTCGACGTGATGCCGCGCCGGCGGCCGCTCGACGTGGACCCGATTGCCATCGGGACGTGCCTGGTCGTGCTGCTCACCCTCGTCCGTCAGCGGTCGCTGCAAGGCGCGGCGCGCATGGCGTCGGAGCGGCTGACGACGGAAATACAGGAGAGAGCCGCTGCCACAGTGTCGATGGCACTCCTCGAATCGATGGGCACGGTCGAGGCTACGGCGGAACGGATTTGCGCCGAAGCTCTCCGGATCGATGGCATCGACACAGTGGGTGTCTTTGGGTTCACCCAAACGGGTGTGGTCCGGGTAGCCCAGGCAGGTCCGCAGATGAGGCCGCTGGCCGCAGGCGAGCCAATGCCGATCGACAGCGCCAGGGAGATGCGAGAGCACGCCGACTTTGGCCTATGGATCGAATCCTGGGCGGACCGGACTCCGCGCGACGACTTCGATCGGGCGATAGTGGCCGCGGGTTTGTGCGCGGAAGCTCAGGCCCCTCTCGTCTGGAACGATAGAACGATAGGGATGCTCGCCATGGGCGCCACTTCGCCCGCTCATGCCCGCAGGCTAAAGGATCGACTCGCGACGCTGACCGAGTTCAGCGTCATGTCCGCAGTCGTGCTCGGGCCCATGCTATCGGAGCGCTGGGAGAAGGAGCGGCTGCAGAATGAGGTTGAGGCGACCATCGCCTCTCACGCATTCTTCCCGGTCTTCCAGCCCATCGTAGACTTGGCCACCGGAAAAGCCGTGGGGTACGAGGCCCTCACTCGCTTCGAGGACGGCAGGCGGCCCGACCTCGTGTTTCTGGCGGCCAACAAGGTTGGCATGATGGTCAAGCTCGAGACCGCGACCCTCCGCGAGCAAATCAGGCAGGCGCGCCGTCTTCCCAAGGGGGCCTGGCTCAGCCTGAACATCTCGCCGGCGCTCGCGATCGCACTGATCCCGCTGCTCGACATCCTGGCCGAGGCCGATCGAGACGTAGTTCTCGAGATCACCGAGCATGCCGAGATCGAGGACTATCCGCGCCTGATGGCCGCTCTCGACCAGGTGCGCGACCGGGCACGATTGGCAGTGGACGATGCGGGTGCCGGATACGCCGGATTGCGCCACATCCTGGAGTTGCGGCCGCACTTCGTGAAGCTGGACATCTCGCTCGTGCGCAACGTCGACAACGACCCGGCCCGACAGGCCATGGTCATTGGCATGGCCCACTTCGCAACGTACGTCGGCTGCGATCTCATCGCTGAAGGGGTCGAGACTGCCAACGAACTCACGACGCTCAAACTGCTCGGAGTGCCGTTTGGGCAGGGCTATCTGCTCGGCAGGCCGGCTCCGGTGGACGCGATCAGAGTCGTCCCTGCGCCGGTGGCTGCGGCAATCGCTGCCAGAGCCGGCCGGGTCCGGCGTTCATCCAAGCCCGCCGCGGCTGCGGCATCCGCGGCTTCCATCGGCGCGGTACCTGTGGTAGAACACCAGCGAGTAGCCAAGGCGGCTCCGTCACGCCGTCAGCGCTCCGCTACGAGGGCCCGAGCTTGAGTTCAACGCCTGTCGGCCGAGCGGCCGCAGCGCCCTCTCTCGTGCCGAAGCCGCAACTCGATCGTGCCGGTCGGGCCGCGATCGTCTTGCTCTGTCTGCTCGGGGCGATGGCCATGGCTGGTGGAGTCAGCCTCGTTTCGGCACCGGACGGAAGCGTAATGAAGCTCCCAACGAGCTTGCTCGCCGGCAGTCCCTTTCCCGATTTCTTCGTTCCTGGGCTTATCCTCGGCGGCCTCTTCGGCGTCGGGTCGCTCATAGTCGCGTTGATGGGTTTGGCGCGTCTGAGGATCGCCCCGTTCCTGGCTTTTGCGATCGGCATCGGTCAGATGATCTGGATCGTCGTCGAACTGAGCGTGATCAAGGAAATCTCGTTCTTTCACCCGCTGTGCTTTGCAATCGGGTTTGCGCTGGCGGCAAGTTCGGTCAGGTGGGGCTGGCCGACGTTCAGCGGATGGCAGGCAGCCCGGGGTTAGCTCGATCGTCGCCGGGTGCGTTCTCGGACGCGAGCTCGAAGTAGTTGCTTGCGCCGAAGCCTAGTTCCTCGTAGAGGGGCCGGCCCTCGCGGCTTGCTCGCAGCCATATCCTTCCGATGCCCACGGCACGTGCCTCTTCTATAGCCCGTGCCATTAGCGCTCGGGCGATTCCGCGGCGTCGAAACTCGGGCTTCGTGTAGACGTTGAGGATGTAGGCTTCGAGTCCGCTCAAGCTCCGGGGACCCGGCGGGTGCGGGTACCACAAGATCGCGGCTGTCCCGGCCGGCACACCGTCGATCTCCGCCAGCCACGCCACGAAGTCGCCATCCATGTGCGCTTCCAGCCACCGCTCGTTCGCCTGCCGGACGGCGCGGTGATCCCACGGAGGCTCACCCTCCCCAGCCGCGAAGATATCCCCGATCATGCCCATCCGGAACTCGAGGAGCGTTTCCAGATCGGAGCGAGTGGCGACGCGGATTTGGAAGGCGCCGGTGTCGAGGGGCTGTGGGCTCATGACGCAAATGATGCCAGGCCGGGCGCGCCGGCTCGCGCCGGCGCCCGACACATCAATCTAGGGGGTGACCGTGAGGGAGCCCTCAGAAACGGTCTTGCCGGCGGCCGTAAGGGTGAACTTCCACGTACCTGGGCCCCAGTTGGGGAGCGTAGTCAGATTGGTGGGATCGTAGCCGCAGTCCGTTCCGCTGGTGTCCGAGACCGAGAACGTGACCGGGCTGCCATACGCGGCGCCATCTTTGGTGACGCTCAGGGTCACCTGATCGGAACCCATTCTGCCGGTGTACTCGTACGTGGCGTACACAGAGGTCGCCGCGGAGACGGTCGTGACCACGTTGCCGGGGTCGCACTTCTGGTCGGCTGTGGGCACGGCGGTCGAGAAGAGAACCTTCCCGTTATTGGAGTTGAGCGTGGCGAAGGCAAATAGACCTCCGACGACCACCACGGCCACGATCGCTACAACGGCGAGTCGCTTTCGCATGCTGCCGGACTTCTGCGGAGCCTGAGGCTGCTGGATCGCCCAGCCGGGCTGTGGTCCGCCGGGCTGACCCGGGGCGGCCCATGGCGGCGTCGGCTGTGGAGCGGCTCCCCATGGCGGCGTCGGCTGGCCGGGCTGGGGTGCCTGGGCCTGCGGATCGGGTCCCCAGGGCGGCGTCGGCACGTCCGGTTGCGGTACGCCCGGCTGACCGGGAGCGGTCCCCCACGGCGCCGTCGGCTGACCGGGAGCGGCCCACGGAGGCGTGGACTCGCCTGGGGTTTCCGAAGGTGGCGTCGGCTCGGGAGCGGCCCAACGTGGTGCGGGCTCGGGCGCGGTCCCCCAGGGCGGCGTCGGTTGGACTGGCTCGGGCGCCTCGGGCTGCGGATCGGTCCCCCAGGGGGATGGAGGCGTCGGCTCGCCCGGCTGCCGGTTGGTGGGATCCATGGAAGCCTCCAGATGCATAGGCGCGGCCAATAGGGACCGAGTCGGAGCATAGCCGCTGCGGCGATTCATGTTAGGAGCGTGCCATGAGGCTGCGCGGCTATAGCGCATGATGCGGGACGCCAGCAGCCTTCCAGGGCCAATCCGTCCCCTCCCGTGCTACGGTCGAAAGAACGACCTCAGGATTCGCCGACCGCAGTTCTAGTCAGGTATTCGAGCAATGCGACCCTTCTTCGGCTTTCACATGCCCAACTACACGTTCGAAGGAGTCTCCGACTCCGGCATCTTCGAGCGCGTGGTCGAATTGGCCACGTCTGCTGAGGCAGCCGGCTTCGACCTCGTGACGGTCATGGATCACTTCTATCAGATTGGCACGATCGGCCCGGAGGATGAGCCGATGCTCGAGGCCTACACGACTCTTGGAGCGCTGGCCCAACGCACCGCTCGAGTCTTGCTCGGGACGATGGTCACGGGCGTCACTTATCGGAACCCGGCGCTCCTCGCGAAGACGGTCACGACCCTGGATGCCGTCTCCAAGGGCCGGGCGGTGCTGGGTATCGGCGCCGCCTGGAACGAGTCGGAACATCGCGGCCTCGGCTTCGACTTCCCGTCCATCGGCGAGCGAGAGGACCGGCTCGAGGAGGCCCTGGCGATCTGCAAGGCCATGTTCACCCAGGAGCGCCCGAGCTTCCAGGGTGCTCACTATCGGATCGAGCGTGCCCTCAACAGGCCGCGTCCGATCCAGCCGGGCGGGCCGAAGATCCTGGTCGGGGGCGGCGGCGAGAAGCGGACACTCAAGCTCGCAGCACGATACGCGAACATCACCAACTGGTTCGGGACCTTTGAGGAAGCGGCGGGCAAGCTCGCAGTCCTGGATCGCCATTGCGAGGCCGTGGGCCGCGACCCGTCGGCGATCCTTCGGACCGTGGCTTCTCCGGTCATTCCGGTCGCAAATGAGCGCGACAAGACTCGCGCCCTGGAACTCGTGCCGGAGGAGCGCCGATCGATGATGCAGCCCGTCCTCGTCGAGGAAGGGGCCGAGATCTTGCAGCGTTACCTCGACGCAGGATTCGACGGCTTCGTCTTCCGAAACGCCCAGGTGCGAACTCCCGAGGCTATCGCGCTGGTGGGCGAGCTGATCGGCATGATGCGTGGACAGGAGGTGCCGGCATGACTGCGAACGTCGACAAAGACGAGCTTCGGCGACGGCTGACCCCGCTCCAATTCTCGGTCACGCAGGAAGCCTCCACCGAACGGCCGTTTACGGGCGCCTACTGGGACAACCACGAAGACGGCAGCTATCGCTGCGTGGTCTGCGGCGAAGTCCTGTTCGAGTCGACCGAGAAGTTCGACAGCCACAGCGGCTGGCCGAGCTTCTCCGACGTCCTAGACCAGGCGAAAGTCACCAAGAAGCGCGACGCCAGCTTCGGGATGAATCGGACCGAGGTGAATTGCGCCAACTGCGGTGCGCACCTGGGCCACCTCTTCGACGACGGTCCGTCGCCCACCGGCCTGCGCTATTGCATCAACTCAGCCTCGCTCGACTTCCAGAAGCGGGCAGGGGAGTAGGGCGATCACGCGATCGCCAACCCGTCCAGGAAGCCCAGGCTGAGTGCCAGCTCCGCGCGGACGCCCCCGTCCAAGCCGCGCTTGATGGTCGCAGCGTTGACGATGCCCAGGTCCAGGCATGCCGACAGCGACAGCGCAAACCCGGTAAGGAACATCTCCATGGCTTCGCATTGAGTACCTGCTTCTGTTCGGGCCGCTCCGGACGAACATTGCCAAGATGCCGGGCTTCCCGCCC
>DASVKT010000213.1:0-2975 GCA_036385235.1 Candidatus Limnocylindrales bacterium
GACGACGATCAGGACGCTCGTCCCGCCCAGGCCCAAGCCAAGGCCGGTGACGCCCTTGAACATCGGCAGGACCCCGATGATGTAGGGAAGGATCGCTACGGTGGCGACGAAGATCGCGCCCGCCAGGGTGATCCGGAAGGCGACTCGCCGCAGGTAATCCTCCGTCGGTAATCCGGGTCGGATGCCGGGGATGAAGCCACCCGACTTGCGCAGGTTGTTGGCCGTTTCATCGGGTTTGAAGACGATGAAGGTGTAGAAGAAGGCGAATCCAAGTGTTAGTAAGAAGTACAGGCTCACCCACAGCGGGCCGCCTTGCCCAAGGGTGCTGATGACCCAGCTGGAGGCGCTGGCTACCCACGAGATCGTCGAGGCGGAGAAGTAGTAGGCGATCTGAACCGGGAAGAGCAGGATGCTGATCGAGAAGATGATCGGAATGACGCCCGACATGTTCACGCGCAGCGGCAGGAAGGTCGAGCCGCCCTGGTATATGCGGTGGCCGCGGACCCGGTTCGCGTATTGGATGGGGATCCGCCGCTGGCCCTCCTGGACGAAGATGATCACGAAGATCACCGCCAGGCCAAAAGCGCCGAAGAGGACGAGCCCGAGCCAGTCAGGATTCTGGATGAATACCCCGACCGTCGAGGGAACGCGCGACACGATGCCGGCGAAGATGATGAAGCTGATGCCGTTGCCGATCCCCTTCTCGGTGATCAGCTCGCCGAGCCACATCAGCAGGATCGAGCCGACGGTGAGGGCGATGATCTGCGTCCAAGCCTCGTACTTCTCGAAGCTGAACGTGGTCGTGTAGATGGGGGAAGCCGACTGCGACTGGAGCAGGGCCAGGATGCCGTATGCCTGCAGGGCGGCCAGGGGCACGGACAGCCAGCGCGAGTAGCTCGTGATCTTGTTGCGACCGTACTCGCCTTCGAGGCTCAGGGCTTTGAGCGACGGAATCGTGGTCTGCAGGATCTGCATGATGATCGTGGAGTTGATGTAAGGGTTCAGGCCCAGACCCACGATCGAGAGCTGACGGATGTTGCCGCCGGAGAAGAGCGACAGCAGCCCGAAGAAGCCATTGGTGTCCGCGGAGTTGCTGTTCTCGAGGTTGGTGAGATTGACGCCCGGGATGATGACGTGCGCCAATGCCCGGTAGACGATGAGGATTCCCAGCACGAACAGCAATCGCCGCCTGATGTCAGGCGCGCGGAAGGCGTTCACCATCGACTGGATCATGGTCTATTCGCCCTTCGCCGGGCCGGAGTCGCTGCCCGCGTCCTCGGTGGGAGCGAGCTCGGCCGTGTCGAGCTCCAAGGCCGTTTCATTGCCCGGATACTCGAGCACCTGGGCCGTTCCGCCGGCGGCCTCGATCTTGGCCGCGGCAGTCTTGCTGAACTTGTCGGCGACCACGAAGAGCGGGCGAGTGACCTCACCCTGACCGAGCACCTTGAGCGGCTTGTCGAGCGAGCGAACGATGCCGGCGGCTGCCAGGATGTCCGGCGTGATGGTCACCAGCGATTGCGCCGTCGCCGGCGAACCATCGGCTTCGGGAACATCGAGGATTCCGGTCTCGGCGAGAGCCGAGAGGCGGCCGACATTCACGACCTCGTACTCGACGCGGAACCGGTTCTTGAAGCCGTGCAGCTTGGGCAGCCGGATGTGGATCGGGGTCTGGCCGCCCTCGAACCACGCGGCAAGTGAGCCGTGGCCGGTTCGTGACTTCTGACCCTTGGTGCCGCGTCCGGCCGTCTTGCCCTTGCCCGCGGCGATGCCACGGCCGACGCGAGTCCGCGGCTTGCGGCTGCCGGGGGCGGGGCGCAGGTCGTTGAGCTTCATCGCTTCTCCTCGGGCCCGGCCTCGGGCAGCTCCTCCACCTCTACGAGGAATCGGACCTGCCGGACCATTCCCCTCGTGGCGTCGTTGTCGGGCACCTCGACGGTGTCGCCGATGCCGTGCAAGCCCAGAGCCCTGATGGTGCCGCGGTTCCGGGCGATGTGGCTGATCGTGCTCCTGGTCTGGGTGACTCGCAGCTTACCGGGCATTGCCCACCTCCGGGGCCGGTTGACCCGGAACCCTCGCGTAGACCCGGACGCCTCGCCGAGCGCTCAGCTCCTCGGCCGAGTGCAGGCTGCGCAGCGCCTCGATCGTGGCCCGGGTGACGTTCACCGGGTTGGTGGAACCAAAGACCTTGGCCAGGATGTCGTGGATGCCGGCCGCCTCAACGACGGCGCGGACGGCGCCGCCGGCGATGACACCGGTACCTTGCGAGGCCGGCTTGAGCATTAGCCTGGAGGCTCCGAACTCGGTCCGGACCTCGTGGGGGATCGTTGTCCCGACCATGGGGATTCGGATGATGTTCTTCTTGGCGTCCTCGACGCCCTTCCGGATGGACTCGGGCACTTCGCCGGCCTTGCCCAGGCCAACGCCAACATGACCGGCGCCGTCACCGACGACGACGATGGCACTGAAGCTGAACCGGCGACCACCCTTGACGACTTTGGCCACGCGGTTGATCTGAACGACGCGCTCTTCGAGCGTCAGTTTGTTAGGGTCGATCCTGGCCAACTGGTCAGCTCCTTCATCAGAACTCGAGGCCGGCTTCGCGGGCGGCATCGGCCAGCGACTTGATCCGCCCGTGGTACCGGAACCCGGCCCGGTCGAAGACAACCTGCTCGACGCCCGCGCTCCGGGCGCGCTCGGCGACCAGGCGGCCAACTGCCTTGGCCTCGTCGGTCTTGGGCTGCTTGGCGGCCTTCAGCTCCTTTTCCAGGCTGGAGGCAGCGGCGATGGTCTTGCCCGTGGTGTCGTCGATCACCTGCGCGTAGATGTGGCTTAAGCTGCGGAACACGGCGAGGCGCGGGCGTTCGGGCGAGCCCGACAGGCGGAGCCTGATGCGCTCGTGCCGCTTCTGGCGCGCGCCGCCGCGGGTGGCGACCGGCGTCATCGTGTCGATCCCTTCGTCAATTGCCGCGTCAACG
>DASVKT010000214.1:0-2512 GCA_036385235.1 Candidatus Limnocylindrales bacterium
GTGCGCCTCGTGAAGACCCGCCCGCTCGCGACGCGGCTGTGCGAGGGCGGCCATGTCCTCGTGAACGGGTTGCCGGCGAAGCCAGCGACCAAGGTTCGTGCAGGTGATCGGGTGGAGGCCCTCATCGCGGATCGCGAACGCGTCATCGAGGTCGTGCGGCCGATCGAATCGCGGGTCGGGGCCCCCGCCGCCGCGACCTGCTACGTGGACCACAGCCCGCCGGTCGTAACGCAGGCCAGGCCGGGGATGATGCCCATCCGCGGGGAGGGCCGGCCCGGCAAGCGTCTCCGGCGCGAGCTTGAGCGCCTGCGCCGGGCCGCCGACGACTGAGCCCGAGGTCGGGAGGGATACCCGGCACATCCGATATCTCGGACGAGATCGCTACTGCGTCATGCGGAGCGCACCGAGCGTAGCGGTGGCCTAGCGCCGCCCATGGTCACGAGGACGCGGCCCCGGTAGAGGCGCGGGATCCAGATCCCCGATGAGCGGGTTACTCGCGGCCCGACTCCTCTCGCCCCGACCATAACCGAGATCAATCACGCTCCGTCTGCGTATCGCAGTCGGGGCGTTTTCGATTCAGCCAGCCCGCCCCCAGGCTCTACTCAATCTCCAGGCAGTCGATCACGTCTTGCCAGAACGGGATCGGCTTTGGACTGCCGGCTGCGCCAGCGTGCGCGGTCTCCCAATCAAGGAAATTGAACTCGACTAGCAGGTAGGAACGCAGATCCGGGCCATAGACGATCAGGTCCGAGCCGTAGAGCGATAGAACCGGATTGCCGGCATTCTCCGACCCGACCAGACATCGGTGTGCGAAAACGGGGATGAGGGGCGGACCGGCCGCCGCGAGCCGGCGGACGACGGCCTCGCGTTCGGCCTTTGTGCTGGGCCTCGGCCCCCAGGTCCGATACCAGCTCCCGTCCGCCTCGATAGACCACAGCAATCCTTCCACGGGCCAGGCCATCCGGGCTTCGATCGGCGCGGGGTCACCGGTCCAGTCCGGGAACTCCCACTCTGAGTGTGGAACGAGTTCAGATCCTTCAAATCGCGCCCCGACCATGGGCGGGTCCGGCGTGTGCAGAGTCTCGAGGAAAAGCCGGTAGTCGGGCGGGAACGTGAGTCCGAACCGACTCTCCGCCGCACGGATCTGCTCCGGCGTCATTCCACCGCGCCACCTGGTTCCCCGCTGCCAGTCCAGCCCGCCAACCCGGGCGGCGAAATAGTCGCGCGGAGTGTGCGTCCGCCACTCGGTTTCGGTCGCGCATTGAAACCACTCCAGGAACTCACGGCCAAAGATTGCTGGTCCCATGGCCGGCCCGAAGGCCACCTCCCCGCTTCGACTCCCCGTGATGCGACCGGCGATCGTCCACCCTATCGTGGCATAGCGACATCGGATCGATCCGGGCGAAGACAGACTGCATGGAAGCCAGAGCGTCTACAGCTGGTGCGGCAACGAGTTCTCGAGCGAAGCCTCGACGGACTCGCATTTCGCCACGGCGGGCGTGAGTTACTTCGTCTCGTCCGGTGACAATGGCCTGCCGGCCGAATGGCCGTCGGCCTCGCCGAACGTCATCTCCGTCGGCGGCACGACGCTCAACTTCTCGGGCAGCGTCCTCACCTCCGAGACCGGCTGGTCCTCCGGCGGCGGCGGATGCAGCGCCTATGAGACCGCGACTGCGGCCCAGGCCGCATTCGGCACCTACGGTCAGGCCAACTGCGGCGGCAAGCGCGCGACTCCGGACGTCTCGCTCGACGCCGACCCGGCCTCGGGCGTTTCCGTCTACGACAGCACCCGATACAGCGGCGGGGCCGGCTGGTGGGTGGTCGGCGGGACGAGCGCCTCGTCGCCGATGTGGGCGGCTCGGTCGGCCGTGTCCGGCGCGGTCGTGAACGCTTCCTACGTCTACGGTTCCTCGATCAACTTCCGCGACATCACGAGCGGAGGCAACACCGGCGGCTGCCTGGTCGGCTTCGACCTCTGCAGCGGCCGCGGCAGCTGGACCGGCGCTACGCCGTAACAGATGCCCCAGTCCGGGTAATCGCAGAGAGCGGCCAGGCGGCCAATCCGCCGGCCGCTCTCTCGTTTCTCAGCCGCGATCCAGCAACTCCAGAGCCGGCGCGAGAGCTTCCAGCGATTCGACCGTGATGGGGTCGACGACGAGCTGGACCTCCTTGATGCCGGCCATCACAGTTCCAGTCGGCCGCCGTTACACTCCAGATCCATGGATCTCATCGCACAGGGGGGATAGATGCTCCAGCATCAGGGGTACGCAGAGCTTCGCCGGCGGTTCGTTTGCGTCGGTGTCGCATTCCTGGTCGGGATGAGCGCGGCGGCATGCACAACGGCCACCGCACGGCTGTCAGGTCCACCGCCGAGGCCGTGCGGCTGATTCTGTACGAGGACGGTCGCGCGGTCGCGGACTGAGATACCAACCGACACCATGCGCGGATCGTGCGCACAACACGCCGGCGTCGCGCACAATGGCTGACATCCGGGTGATCGCAGTCGCATGAC
>DASVKT010000215.1:0-4302 GCA_036385235.1 Candidatus Limnocylindrales bacterium
ATCAGCTCAAGAGCCGAACGCAGGGCTACGCCTCGATGGATTACGAGGAGGCCGGCTATCGCGCCGCCAACCTCGTGAAGGTCGACGTCCTGGTGGCGGGCGATCCGGTCGATGCGCTGTCCGTCATCGTGCATAAGGATCGGGCCCAGGCGATCGGGCGTGAGCTCGTCCACCGACTGCGCGGACTCATCCCACGGCAGATGTTCGAAATCGCCATCCAGGCCGCCATCGGTTCCAACGTCATCGCCCGCGAAACGGTCGCGGCAATGCGCAAGAACGTTCTGGCCAAGTGCTACGGCGGCGACATCTCCCGCAAGCGCAAGCTCCTCGACAAGCAGAAAGAGGGCAAGCAGCGCATGAAGAGGGTTGGCTCGGTGGAGATTCCGCAGGAGGCGTTCCTGGCGGTTCTCCGGATGGACGACGTATGAACGCGGACAACGTCCGAATCCTCATTGCCTGTGGCTTCTTCATGCTGCTGGTGTTCCTGCGGCTCGAGGCCGAGAAGTTTGGGGCGGCCGAATACGACGAACCCGGTCGCCGCCGGACCGGTCCGTGGACGCGGGTTTCCTGGTACGCGATCGGGCTCGCCCTGCTGGCAGCCATCTACTTCGTCCACCCGTCCCCGTCCCGCGTGCTGTTCCTGGTCCCCGGGCGGATGCTGGACGTCCTCGTCTTCGGTGGGATCCTGGCCTTGGCCGGCCTGGGCCAGGCCGCTGCCTTCGCCCGATACAACTACGGCTACCTGAGATTGCCGCTCGGTCCGGCCTATCCGGGCGCGGCGCTCAACTCTATCGCCACCTCGGTCATCGATGAGGCTGCCTTCCGCGGAGTGCTGCTCGGGACGATGGTCGCCGTCGGTGTTCCCGGTGTAGTGGCCGTCCTGCTGTCCACGCTGGCCTACGTTCTTGCCACCCGGCTCGCAAGGCCGCGGCGGCATCCCTACATGCTGTTGCTGGTCACCGGCATGGGTTTGGCGTTTGGACTCGTGACTCTATACACAAACGGAATCGGCGCGGCGATCGTCGGCCACGTGGCGACCTCCTTTGGGCTGTTTGTTTGCACGGGCCATGCCGGGCAGGTCCAGGTGGCCGGCGCTGAGCCTGAGGTGATCGAGTCGCGGCACATGCCGCCGGAGGGATGGGAGGATGCCCGCCGTCCGTCGGTGGCCGGCCGAGGGGCGGAGCCGCGCGACTTTGCCGGTCTGATCGAGCAGTCCGGGTTTTCGGATCGGACCGAGCGCCACACGGGCGATGGTCGAAAGTCCGGCAAGAAGACGGTTTGGGTCAGGTTTGCCGGACGGCCCTCCAGCGGGGCAAAGGGCAAGCCGCGGCGTTGACCTGGGCTAATCTCTTGCGGTGAGCACGCCCCTTGCGCCCGTGGCGCTGTACGTCCATCTGCCGTTCTGCGTGGCCCGCTGCCCGTACTGCGATTTCGTGGTCTACGCCGGCGGCGACGCCCGCGGGCCTCGCGCCAGAACCGAGCGGCTGTTTGAGGCAGTGGGCCGAGAGTTGGAACTGAGGGCGGCGGCGCTTCCTGCGGCACCGGGCAGCGGCCCGCGCCCGTCCCTCAGAACCGTCTACTTCGGTGGCGGCACCCCTTCTCTCGTCCCCGGGGAGTGGCTCGAGCGCCTCATGGCAATCATCAGATCCCGATTCGGTATCGCCCCGGACGCGGAGGTGACGATCGAGGCCAACCCGGGCCACGAGGACATGGGCGATCTGGCCGCGTTCCGTCGCGCGGGCGTGACCCGGATCTCGTTTGGCGCTCAGAGCCTGGATGCGGGCGAGTTGCGGCGGCTGGGGCGGCGCCACTCGCCGGATGACGTGGCCGCTGCGGCGGCTGCCGCGCGCGTGGCCGGGATCGGCTCGGTCAACCTGGACCTGCTCTACGACGTGCCCGGCCAGTCGCTGGGTGATTGGGAACGGACGTTGCGGGCGGCGCTGGCGCTCGCGCCGGACCACCTGTCGCTGTATGCCTTGACGCTCGATGACCCGGACGAAGAGGGAATCACCGGAGCGGGCGGCGACCATTTGCCGACGCTGCCGGGCGCTCGACGCTGGCGCGAGAAGGCCCGCCGCGAGCAAGACGACGATCGGGCGGCTGACCAATACGGCCTTGCCACGGAATTGCTGGCCGCCGAGGGCTGGCGCGGGTATGAGATCTCCAACTGGGCTCGGCCCGGACATGAGAGCCGCCACAATCTTGTGTACTGGCAGCGGGAAGCCTACGAAGCGGTTGGGCCGGGCGCGCACGCCTTCGACGGCGTCACGCGGCGCTGGAACTCTGCGGCTATGGAGCCGTATGTTGCGGCGCTGATGGGGGATGGGCCGGGCGCCACGCCAACGCTTCCGCCCGGCGACGCCGAAGTGCTCACCGCCGAGATCGCCCGCGCGGAGAGCGTGATCCTCGCCCTGCGGTTGGACAGGGGAGTGAGCTCAGACACCGCCGCCCGGGCGCCCCTCGCAAACGTTCGCGACTGGGCCTTCGGGGCCGGGCTGCTGGAGGCCGTCGACCTCGGCGGCGAACCGCGAGTCCGGCTTACGACCCGCGGCCGCCTGCTCAGTAACGAGTTGTTCAGCCGACTGGTGTAGGGACCTCTCGGCGGCGGCCGCCCCGCCCGTCCCTGCGCCCCGATCCGCCCGTTCGTCAACGCGGAACAACCCTCCCTCCACAAACTCAAGGGGTTGTCGTCGCTAGTCCATTTGTTGTACCCTCCGCGAAACCGTTTGTTTTGTTGTGCGCCCAACGTAAATACCCGACCCAGATCGTTCAAGCCCAGGACGAGGAAAGACCCAGTGGTCATTCGTGGTGAAGGTGGCTTTGCACAGGCGGAGATCAGGCGACGGAACCTGAGCCTGATGTTGCGGGAGATCCACCTCAACGGCCCCATCTCGAGATCCGGGCTGGCTACGGAGCTACATCTCAATCGCAGCACAGTGGCTTCACTCATCGGTGAGCTCGTTGCCCGTGGTCTTGTGTGGGAGCGCAGCCGCACCAAGGGCCTGCCCCAGGCTCCCGGCCGACCTTCACCTGTGGTGGAGCTTCGGCGCGACGGCCCCGGCGCACTCGCAGTGGATCTCGCTACAGACTGGATCGGCGCAGCCGTCATCGGGCTCGGTGGAGCGGTGATCGGTTCCACGCGCCGCGATCACTCCCTAGCCAACACAGACCCGGCCCAGATCGTGGACGAACTCCACGGTCTGGTCGGGCCTCTGTTGGAAGGTCTGGGCGACGGCCCGCATGTCGTCTCGATCGGGGTATCGATCCCGGGTGCAGTCCGGGCCGAGGATGGCTTTCTCCACCACGCCCCCAACCTTGGCTGGCGGGATGTTCCTCTGGGTAACCTGATCCGCGAACGTTTCGCCGACCTTGCCGTGCCGGTCTTCGTGGGCAACGACGCAGACATCGCCGCCTCCGCCGAACACCTGCGCGGCTCCGGCCGGGGAACGACGGACTTCATCTGTCTTTGGGGTGAAGGCGGCATCGGCGCCGGCTTCATCGTCGGCGGCCGTTCAATGGCCGGTGCGGCAGGTTATGCCGGAGAAGTGGGCCATCTGACCGTGGATCCGAACGGCAGTCTTTGCCATTGCGGTTCGCGGGGCTGCTGGGAAGCCGAAGTCGGCGAGGAGGCGCTTCTGCGCCGCTCCGGTCGCGATCCCCTGGGCGGTACCCGGGCCCTGGCGGATCTCCTCTCCGCGGCCGATCGGGGCGACAAGGTTGCCCTTATGGCCGTGGCCGAATCGGGCCGCTGGCTCGGCATCGGTCTCGCAGGTCTGGTGAACATCTTCAACCCGACCCGCGTATCTCTGGGCGGGCTCTATGCCCGCATCTATCCGTATGTCAGGGAAGCCGTGCTTCGCGAGCTCGACTCGCGGGCGATGCCGGCGCCGCGCGCCATGGTGGAACTGACTACAGCCCTTCTCGGAGCCAACACGCTGTTGCTCGGCGCAGCCGAGATGGCGCTGGCCCCGACCCTGTATGACCCGACGATCGTCGCCCTTTCGGGAGACGTCGCGGGGCGATCCCGGTATGCGGCGTCATGACGACGCTGGACATCGTGCGATTGGTGCCCCAGACAACAAGACCAAGGAGGTGATGCAAGGTCCCAACGCCGGGGGCGATGTTTAGACGTCGTCTCGTGAACGCCCGCGGCGCCCGGTCCCTAGGCCGGGCTACAACCAAAGGCGGTCAGCCCCAACAACAAAATGAGGAGATGAGGAATTGTTGAACACGAAGAAGTTCGCGCTCGCAATCGTCGCGATCGCAGCGGTCGTCGGGGCCTGCTCAGGGTCTACCGCCTCC
>DASVKT010000216.1:0-22265 GCA_036385235.1 Candidatus Limnocylindrales bacterium
CGCTGGGGCCTTCGATCGTTTCGGCGGCGATGTCGAAGACGGCACGATAGTCGGCGGTCTGGGCCAGGTCGTCCGATCGGCCGGCCGGGCCCAGGTCCAGCCAGAGCTCCACGTCCACCTCGAACGGCTGGGGATGCTGGAACTCTGCCTCGAGGACGCCGTGCTTGCCGCGGAAGCGCATGTTGGAAAGAGTGATGTGGTCCGTCACGCCGGCGCTCCTCGGCAGATGGCATCGGCGACCAAGGCGACCCGTTTGTTGGCCAGCACGTCGTGAACCCGAATGATGTCCACCCCGGCCACAATTCCCAGCGCGGTCGTGGCCAGAGTCCCCTCCAGGCGCTCTTCGGGCGGCACGCCGCCGAGCACCCGCCCGATCGTCGACTTGCGCGAGGTACCGAGCAAGACCGGCCGACCCAGCTCCTTGAGGCCCGCCAGCCGGCGCATCAGTTCGAGGTTGTACTCGGGCGTCTTCCCGAAGCCGAAGCCCGGGTCCACGATGATGTTCCGAGGCGGCACGCCGGCGGCCAACGCCCGATCCACGGCGGCACGCAAATCCGCCATGACCTCTGCCCAGAAGTCCGCGTAGTGAACATCCATGCGGTTGTGCATCAGAACAATAGGCACGCCGCGAGCGGCGGCCAGGCGCACCATCGCATCGTCTGCGGAGACGCCCCAGACATCGTTGAGGAGCGTCGCGCCGGCGGCGATGGCGGCGGCGGCCACGACCGGTTTGGCAGTATCGACGCTGATCGGCACGTCCGGCAGGGCAGCGCGAATGGCGGCGATCGCGGGCACTACTCGAGCCGCCTCTTCCGCCTCCGGGACTTCTTCGTGGCCGGGCCGGGTCGACTCGCCGCCCACGTCCAGGATGTCGGCCCCCTCGGCGACCATCTGCCGCGCCTGGATCACCGCCGACCCTACGGCCGCTCCATGCCTTCCGGCCACGCCCGCTAGAAGGCCATCGCCGGAGAACGAGTCCGGCGTCACGTTGACGATGCCCATCACGAAGGTGCGCGTGCCCCACTCGAAGAGGCGCGGGCCGATCTTCGTGGACGCGGGTACGGGTATAACTCGGGGCGCGGGCGTGGAGCCGGCGGTGTTCAATGCCCACCCTCCATAACGAGTAGTGGATCCGGCACGAGTAGCGGATCCGGCACGAGTAGTGGATCCGGCACGAGTAGTGGATCCGGCACGAGTATCGCCCTTGCGGCCCCAACCAGATAGAGGGAACCCGCGACAACGACGGGACCGGGGGCGGGGCCGGTGGCGGGGCCGGTGACAGGGCCGGGGCCGGTGATGGGGCCGGGGCCGGTGATGGGGCCGGGGGCGGGGCCGGTCTCGGCGCCACTCCCCGTGGACAGGGCCACGTCAAGGGCGGCCGCCGGATCGCCCCGCGCCTCCGCCGGTCGCCCGGTAAGCGCCTCCCACCGCGCCGCCAGGTCCACGGCCGGCAACGCCCGACCGCCCTCCGGGGCCGTGCAGATGATCCGCGCCTCGCGCAGGTATGCGGCCCCGGCCAACGCCAGGATCACTCCGTCCACGTCCTTGTCCGCCATGATGGCCAGGACCAGCGTGGGAGTGCCCGGGCCCAGGAACGGCGCCATCTCGTCCAGCGCGGCGGCGAGCGTCGCGGCCCCGGCCGGGTTGTGGGCCCCGTCCAGGAGAACATCGCGGCCGGAGGCCTCCACCAGCTCCATCCGCCCCGGCCAACGAACTGCTGCGTACCCGGCCCGCCGCCACTCCCCACCGACGGTGGCGATCCCCGCCGTCTCCAGAGCATCGAGCGTTGCATCGGCAACGGCCACGTTGGCCGCCTGGTGCGGCCCTCGAAGCCCCACGCGGACCCTGCCGAGTTGCCCCAACTCCACCTCGATGCCGTCGCGGTCCGTGCCCAGGAGCGGCGCTGGCGGGGCCACGACCAGCGGGACCGCCATTCGGCGGCTGCGGCCCTCGATCACGCGAAGAGCCGAGCCCCACGCCCCCGTGACCGCCAGATCGCCCCGCATGATGATCGCCGCCTTCTCTTTGGCGATCAGCTCCACCGTGGCCCCAAGCCTGTCCATATGATCCAGGGCGATGTTGGTGACAACGGCGACGCCGCCGTCCCATGCATGCGTGGCGTCGAGCCGGCCGCCCAACCCAACTTCCACGACTCCCACGTCGATGCCCACCTCGGCGAACCAGAGGAAGGTGATCGCCGTCAGTAGTTCGAACTCGGTCGGCTCGCCGTGGCGCCGGGCAACCCGGTCCGCCTCGGCCAGGACGCGCCCGGCAAGCCGAGCGAACGTTTCCGGATCCACGGGCCGGCCGCCGATCTGCAGCCGCTCGCGGTATGTGACGAGATGCGGCTTGGGCGTCTCGCCGACCTTGTAGCCGGCGGCCCGTAAGGCCGAGCCGACCAGCGCGAGGACACTTCCCTTCCCGTTGGTGCCCGCAATCAGGGCGCCGCGAAACGTGCGTTCCGGGTGATCCAGCGCCGCCAGGAGGGCATTGGTCCGGGAAAGCCCCAGGTGTATGCCGAATCGGCCGCGCGAAGCGAGTGCGGCAAGCGCCTCGGGGTAGCTGAGCCGGTTCGGCGTCAATCCTTCGTCAGGTCGTCTTCGTAGAAGACGCACTGGTTGAACCGCGGCGTAAGGCAGACGTCGTTGACATAGCCCTGCTCCAGATGGACGCCACCGCGAAGCTGGCAGCGCGAGACGTTCTGCTCCTGGCGGATCAGGGCCTTGAGCAGGTGAGGCGCCTGAATCGGAATGGCTCCCCGACTGCCCGTCATGTAGAAGTGCGGGCAGACATTGCGGCGCAGACTCGGTAAACCGAAACCGCCACGATAGACCGGCATCGACGGATACCGCTGCGGAGAAGGCGGCTCGGCATGCGTGATCACGGGATAGCGCGGCGGGGCGACTCGAGTGGCAATTCGGCCGCTGGGTGTTGCGTAACCGGGCCGGGCTGCAGGCTGATGGCCGGCCACAGGCGCGACTCGACGCGGAGGTCCGCCCCCCGGACGGGCGTATCCGTCCTCCGGGATTCGGGGTCGATCGGGCTTGGGGTCGCGTGCCTGCACTGTCGCCTCGAACGTGAGCAGACGCACCTGAACGTCCGCTCTCTATAGCAGAGTACAACCAACCGCCCGCGATGCGCACGCCCAGTTCGCGTCACGGCGGTTCGTCCTATTTGTGAGTAGTCGGCGTCACTCTGGTGGAATGTAGCAATCCCGCCGAGTGCCGGAGTCAACTGATGCGATAATAGGATCCATGCCGATGCGAGAACGACGATCAGCCCACGTCCGGCCCCGGCCACCCTCCAGCGACCGGCTGCCCGACCGCACGATCCGGGCCTCCGCGCCGCCTGTGGACGTCATGCGGCGATATCGCTCGCCAAAGTCGAGCACGCGAGTCTCGCCTCCCATAGCTATGGTCCTAATCTGCGGCTGCGTCGTCCTGGGGCTGCTGACGCTAACCGTCGGGGCAACGCTGGCCGCCAACGCAATCGGAGGCATCTCCAGCGCGCTGAGCAACTCGTTCAATCGAGCCGCGTCGCAGGGCCCAGCCACCGCTCCGCCTTCCGGCGTCCAGCTGAACATACCGGTTCTAGATGCTCCTCCCAACGGCGGCTACACGAACCAGGCGACGATCCTTCTGCAGGGCAGCCTTCCCGCCGAGTCCGTCGGCAAGACAGGCTACACGGTCCATATCTACCTGGCGGGCAAGAACGGGGCCCAGCGGGAAGTCGCGACGGCACCCGCGGGCGGGACCACCCGCTTCACGACCCCTACGCTCACGCTGACGGAAGGCAACAACGTCTTCACGGCCACGCTGACGACGCCCAACGGAGATGGCAGGGCCTCGCCTCCGGTGACCTACATCCTGGACACGGCGCCGCCGAAGATATCGATCAAGTCGCCCGCCTCAGGCGCCAAGGTGACGACTTCCAAGGTCAGCGTCTCGGGAACATGCGATGCCGGAGCTACGATCTCGATTCGCAACGAGCAGGCGCCCGGCGGCGCTTACAGCACGCTCGTGGTTGGCTCGGACGGCAACTTCAGCTTCTCGATTCCGGTCGTGGCGGGCCCGAACACTATCGACCTCGCCGCGACGGACCAGGCCGGCAACTCGAGTTCCGCGAGCTTCACCATCAAGCGTGATTACGGTTTGCTCGCGGCCCATCTCGCGGCCGCTCCCAGCAAGTTCTCGTCTTCATCCCAGACAACGCTCAAGTTGACGATGCACGCTACGTCCTTCAACGGCGGAGCGCTGGCCAACGCCAAGGTCACGTTCACGGTCATGATCCAGGGCCTCGGCCCGATCGTGTCCCCCGAGACAACCCCAGACGCAACCGGCACGGCCACGTGGCAGGTGGCAGTTTCGGGCGCGACGGCCGGCATCGGCCAGGCCAGCGTCCTGGTCACTTCGCCGGACGGAGACCAAGTCGCGGCAACGGCGACGATCACGACCACGTAACAGAACATCTGTCGCGCCGGGGCAATCGCAGATACAATCGGGCCATGGCCGGCTGGCGCTGCCCCCACTGCGGATCACCTCAGGCAGAAACCTCGAGGTGTTGGGTTTGCCACCGCTCCACCACCTCGTGCGCCTCGTGCCGCCACTTCTGCAAGTCGATCGCCGGCCGCCTCGGATACTGCGCCCAGGACAAGCACCGCGCTCCGATCGACGGCTCCGAGCAGCGAGCGTGCTGGGAACGATCCGCCGCCGAGAAATTCGACGCCACAGATCCCTCTCCGGCCCGTGCCGGCAGGCAGCCCACCGCATCTGGTGTCGGCTTGTGGAGCTCGGCCGTCTCGAGCGAGAACGAGCCGGATAGAGCCGCCCCGGGCTTGGGCATGTGGACCGAATCCGACTCGGCAAGAGATCCGGAAGCGGACCGCCGTCAGCACGGAGGTTCTATTCGGTCGCAGCCCTGGGGCCCCGTGCCGGGTCACCGCGAGGCCACGGGCTGGCGGCGTGCCGTCAAGGCAGCAACCCGAAAAGGCTGATCCAGGATCGGCTAGACCGCCGGGGCGGCCGTCGGGGCGGCCGTCGGCGCAGGAGTCAGAGTCAGTGTGATTTGGACGCGGGAGTCAGAGTTGCGGTGGCGGTTGCCGTCGCGGTCGGCGTAGCAGTCAGAGTTGCGGTGGCGGTTGCCGTCGCGGTCGGCGTCGGCGCTACAGTCGGACTGGGGGATGGGCTCGGCGAAGGGCTGGGCGAGGGCGAAGGCGAGGGCGCCGGAGCGGCAGTCAGCGTCGGCGTCAGTGTCAGTGTCGGGGTCGGGGTCGGGGTCGGGGTCGGGGTCGGGGTCGGGCTCGGCGAAGGGCTCGGCGTTGGGCTCGGCGTTGGGGACGGCGTTGGGGACGGCGTTGGCGACGGGCTCGGCGAGTCGCTGGGCGAAGGTGAAGGCGACGGTTCCGGTCCCTTGGAGACCACGTAGTTGACCGTCGAGCCGTACTGGGCCAGCGTACCGGAGTGCGGGTCCGACGTGACGATATTACCGGCCGGGACGGTTGGATCGTATTGATCACTGCGATTGCCCGGCGTCAGCCCGGCCGTGGTTATGGCCGTTCTGGCGTCGTTCTCTGTCTTGCCCGTGATGTCCGGAACGATCACCGTTCCGGGGCCGGTCACGATGGTGACGATGATTGTGTCGCCAGTCTTGATCTTGGTCCCCACGGGCGGGTTCTGGGCAACGATCGTGTTCTGAGCCTGGGTTCCGGTGTTGGCCTGGTACGTGGGCGAAACGGAGAAGCCCATCTGTTGCCCTTCCTGCTGGGCCTGGGCAAGCGTGAGGGTCGCCAGGTTGGGTACGGTGATCGATGCGGTTGCGGGCTTGCTGCCTCCGATGAAAACGAGGAAGACAATGAAGCCGATAATCACAATCAGCAGAATTCCGAGCGCCCCCGCCACCCAAGCCCAGGGGCTAGTGCGCGTCGTGTCGTCATCCATGTCGTCGTCCAGTCCAGGTCGGCGTGCCTGGCGGCGGGCCCGGCCGGCCTCGAGCGCGTAAGGATCCTCCGCCTCTGTGTCCGACTCGAAGCCCTTGAAATTGGCGGACCCGGAGGCGTAGGCGTCATCCGAGTAGAAACCACGAGCCGGGCGCGGCGAAGGCGCCGGGATAACCGGTTCGGCCGCTACGATGGGCCGGGGGATCTGGGACACAGCCGGCCGATCGATCTCGGCTGCTTCCGCGGCTACGACCGCGGCCCCGGCCACAGTCGCGGCCCCGGCCACAGTCGCGGTCCCAGACGACTTGTCGACGGCCGCCTCACCGCCGTAGACGTATGACTCCAACGCATCCGCGACCAACGCCGCCGAGGCATACCGCCACTCCATGTTCGCCGAGAGGGCACGCATCGTGATCTCGTCCAGGGCGGCCGGGACGCCCGCATTCACGGTCGAGGGCTTCGGCGGCGGTCCGGCCTTACGGGCGGCGATGATCGCCTCAAGCGTTTCGCCCACCCACGGGGCGCGGCCGGTCAGCATCTCGTAAAGCAGGAAACCGAGAGCCTCCACGTCCGAGGCCTCGGACGGCGCGCTGATGGTTCGCGGGTCAGGCTTGCGGCCTGCCGCCGAAGGCGCCGCTTCGGCGTAGTTCTTGATGTTGGCATTGGTGGCGTCGTTCACGGCCGCGGCCGCCCTCGCCACACCGAAGTCCGTGACCTTGACGTGCCCGTCGCGGGTCACCATCACGTTGCTGGGCTGCAGGTCTCCGTGCGGCAGACCGCGATCGTGGGCGGCCTGAAGCGCTCTTGCGGTCTCGGCTGCGGCCCGGGCGGCGCGGCGCGGCGGAACCGGCCCGTTGCGCTCCAGGAGAGTGGCCAGATCTGCCCCGTCCACATACTCGGAGACCAGGAACGCGCCTCCGCGCTCCGTCCCGAAATCCAGCACCCGGGCGATGTTGGGATGGTCCACGTTGGCCGCCACGCGAGACTGCCAGCGGAAATCCGACATGAAGTCCGGATCCGAGGCGAACTCCGGCCGCAGCATCTTGACGGCGACATCGTGGTTCGCCTGGATGTCCGTGGCCCGATATACGGTGGCAAAGCTGCCCTCGCCGAGCAGCTCCACGAGCTTGTAGCGGCCCCCTATCATCCGTCCGATATTGGCCACGAAGGTCCTCACTGGCTGGCGCGCGAACGCCGGTTATGCAGCTTGCCCGACCCACCGCATCCGGTCTACCGGAACGTCAGCTCAGGTCCAGCGTCTGCAGGTATTGGCGGAACTGGCCTCCGATGTCCTGTCTCTGGAGCGCCAACTCTACAGACGCTTTGAGCCAGCCCATCGTGGTGCCGGCATCGTAGCGCACGCCATCAAAGGCGTAGCCGTAGACATCCTGCTCCTTCATCAGGGCCTCGATCGCGTCCGTCAGCTGGATTTCGCCGCCCGTGCCGCGAGGCGTCTGCTCGAGCTTGTCGAAGATCTTGGGCGTCAGCACGTACCGCCCGATGATGGCCAGATTGGACGGCGCATCGCCTGGATTCGGCTTCTCAACCAGGCCGGAAACCTTGTAGAGGCGGTCATCGTCCGCGACGGCCTGGCCGGCGATCACGCCGTAGCGGCAGGTCTCTTCGTGGGGGACTTCCATGACTGCCACGGCCGAGCAATGGGTCTTCTCGTAGGTATGGATCAGCTGGCCGATGCAAGGCCGCTCGCCCACAACGACATCGTCCGACAGGATCACGGCGAACGGTTCGTGGCCCACGAGGTCCTTGGCCATCAGAACGGCGTGGCCGAGGCCCAGCTGCTCCTTCTGGCGCACGTATGAAATCTGGGCGAGGTCCGAGATGGCCCTGATCTGGCGCAACATCTCGATATCGCCGCGAGCTTCAAGCAGCTGCTCCAACTCGACGGAGATGTCGAAGTGGTCCTCGATGGCCCGTTTCTGGCTGCTGGTGACGATGATCACGTGCTCAATGCCGGCAGCGACGGCTTCTTCAACCGCGTACTGGATGACCGGCTTGTCAACGAGCGGGAGCATCTCCTTCGGTTGGGCCTTGGTGGCCGGGAGGAAGCGGGTTCCCCAACCCGCGGCCGGAAAAACTGCCTTGCGTACGCGCATTTGCCCTCAGCCTATATCGGTCGCAACAGCGGCCGGGTCGACGAATTCGTGGTCGTCGTGATGAATGCCGTCACACAGCCCGAGACGGCGTGGTTCTGTCGGCAGCCAGACCGGCCGCATGATCTGCCGGACTTCCGATCGCCTGCAATAGAGCATTCCGCGCCGGGCCATCCAGGCAAGGACGTGGCCGGCATCGCTGTGGAACTCGAACGGTCCCGGATTCAGACTGGTGGAGTCCGTCCAGGACACCGGCGCCTCCGGGGCGAGGGTGTCGAGGATGCTGACTCGCCATGGCCGGCCTGTGATTGGCTCTCCGCAACCGGAGCAGCGACCGGCTATGTTGTCTGTGACGATCGTGGGAATCCGGACGCCATAGAGTTCCATCGCGGCCGGATCGTAGCAGGTCGCCGGTAGAAAGGAGCGGATGGCGGGTTCATGGATGAAGATCAGGACGACTTGACTCCCTCCGAGGCGGCGCGTGAGCGGCGCCGAGACCGCGATGCCGAAGCCCATGCCCGCGCCGGGATGAATACGGGGCTGGCAAAGCAGTTCAAGCAGGTCCTCGATATGCAGGTCAAGCGGGCCAAAGAGGTCGAAGGCGAGGGCGAAGGCGGCGCACCGAAATCTCGGCGGCGCAAGAGCTGACGCCGGCTGCCGGCTCGGTCAGCCCATCGTGTAGTAGCCCGACACGTCGAAGACGACGTTCGTCTGACCTCCGGTGCCCACGAACGTGACCCACAGAGTCCCCCCGGGGCCCAGTGGCGCGGTCACAGCATTGGCTCGGATATCCCTGGCTGGGAAGTTGAGCGTGCTGGTGGCGGGAACTCCGACCGGGGCCACGGGCGTGAGGCTGAAGTAACCCTGAGCACCAGTGCTGACTTCAGTCAGATTCCCGGTCACGGCTACGGCTCCGGACGGGATGACGCTTCCGGTTCCGGAGAACTCGACCGGGACTGTAGCCGTGAGCGGCGCGTACAAGCCCTTCTGCTGAACGCCGGCACGAGAGTCCACCAGGCGGGTCGGGGTGACCGTGGCGTAGGTGGCCCCCGACGGACCGGGCGTGAAGTAGCCGGTCACGTCGAAGACAACGTTCATGGCAGCACCCGGCCCGACGAACGTCACCCACAGCGAACCGCCGGGGCCTAGCGGGGCAACGACCGCATTCGCGCGAATGTCATTAGCGGGGAAGTTGAGCGTGCTGGTGGCGGGCACGCCGACCGGAGCCGTTGGCGTGAGGCTGAAGTAGCCGGAGCCGCCGGTGCTCACTGCGGTCAAGTTGCCGGTTACCGCAACGGCGTTCGGCGGAATCACACCGCCGGTCGCGGTGAACCTGGCGGGAACCTTCGTGGACAGCGACGCCCAGAGACCGCGTTGCTGCGAGCCGGCTCGCGAGTCGACCAGGCGCGTGGGGGTCACGGGCACATACGTGGCCGCCAGCGGATTGGGCACGAAGTATCCGGTGACGTCGAAGACCACCTGCACCGTGCCGCCGGAACCGACGAACGTTACCCAGAGAGTTCCGCCCGGGCCCAGCGGCGCGGTGACCGAGTTGGCGCGGATGTCGTAGGCGGGGAAGTTGAGCGTGCTGGTGGCGGGCGTCCCGACCGGCGCCAGCGGCGTCAGGCTGAAATAGCCCTGCGCGCCGGAGCTGACCGCGGTCAGGTTGCCGGTGACGGCCACGGCGTTGGCCGGGATGTTCTTCGTGGGATCGGACGAGCGACCTGTCACCTGGAACCTGGCCGGCACCGTGGATGTCAGCCCGGCGGTCAGGCCGGTCTGGGCGCTACCGGCACGAGAGTCCACCAGGCGGCTCGGCGTCACCGGAACGTACGTCGCGCCGGCGAGTGGGACAACGGCCGCGGACTTGCCAGAGGCCGCTCCGGCGCCCGCGATGTTCGTCGCGGTGACGGAGAACTGGTATGAGGTCCGATTGGCGAGGCCCGTCACCTGGCAACTCAGCGTTGCAGTAGTGCATCGTTTGCCGTCCGGCCAGGACGTAACGGTGTAGGAAGTGATGGTCGAGCCGCCGTTGAAGGACGGCGCCGCCCAGGTCACGACTGCGGCCGTGCTGGCGGGGACGGCGGCTACGCCCGTGGGCTTGTCCGGCGTGGTCCTGGGCGTGATCGGCGCGGACGGGCCCGACGGCAGGCCGCCACCCACGGAACTGGAGGCAATCACCGTGAACGTGTAGGGCGTTCCGTTGGCGAGGCCGGTGATCTGGCAGCCGGTTGAGGTGGAAGTGCATTGGAAACCGCCCGGCGATGACGTCGCGGTGTAGCCGGTGAAGCTACCGCTGCCCATGTCCGAGGGCCGGTCCCAGCTCACATTGACGAGGCCTTTGCCGGCCGTTCCGGCCACACCGGTTGGCCGGCCCGGAACCTTGAGCGGGACCGCAGCGGCGCTCGGGTTCGAGGCGGGACCAACGCCGATTCCATTGGCGGCCGTAACCACGAACCGGTATGCGTTGCCGTTGGTGAGGCCGATCACCACGCAACTCGTGGCACCGGTCGTTGTGCATGTATGCGCGCCGCCCGGCGTCGACGAGACCGTGTAGCCGGTGATCGTGGCGCCGCCGTTGAACGGAGCGGTCCAACTCACCCTCACAGCGCTATTCCCGGGAGTTACCGTCACGCCGGTCGGTGCGTTGGGGATCGTCTGGAGAGTGGCGGTCGCCGAAACCGCCCCACTCGTCATCCCGGCCGAGTCGAAGGCCTTCACCGAGTACGTGTGCAATCCGGACACGCCCAGAGCGGGAGGGTCTGTGTAGGTGATCGCCGAGGCGGCTGCGTCGCCTACGAACCGGCCGTCTCGATAGACGTGATAGCCAGCCAGCCCCAGATTGTCGGTTGCAGCCGACCAGTCGAGGCGCGCACCGCCGGCCGCAACGGGCGTGGCCGTCAGAGGCCCGGGCGAAGTTGGCGCCTGCGTGTCACCGATGGTCACCGACGCTCCACCCGCACCGACCGAGTTGAGAGTAATCGTGAGCCCGCCCATCCTGTCGGTCACGGTATTGCCGGGCTGGAGTGGCGCATCCCAGTAGCTGCACGCCGGGCACGTGTAGTCCGTCAGGCGATGCCCATTCGCGACTGAGTCGAGCAGATAGCTGTACCCGAACCCGCCACCGTCGTTCTCCGAGTAGCGGATCGTGACGCCGGTGGTGGCGGGCAACGAATTGCCGCTGAACTGATCGAAGGCGCTGCCGGAAAGAGCCGAGCGAAGCTCAATCGTCCAGGCTCCGGAGTGGCCCGTATTGACCGGCCCGGGCGCGGCAATTCGCAGTTCTTTGAGCCCGGCGAGACCCGAGTAGGTGGGCACCAGCGTGTATTTCCCGGCCGCGGTGACGGTCCGGTATTCCGACGGATCGAGCCAGCCGAGTTCTCTCAGCCTCTCGGCATCGAGCAAGGCATGGTCCGAGGCTCCGGATGAACCCATGGTCGTGTACTCATCGCCGTAGCTCTTGTACAGGCAGTCGTTGCTGCCGGTGAGCACCACCTGGTTGCCCGAGCCATCGAAGCAACCCATTCCCTGCGAGTGGTACAGGTTCATGTTGTGCTCGATCTCGTGAGCCGCGACCATCGTTGCCAGGGCCGGCTCGTCGGACGGGTAGAGCGAGTAATCCACGAGTATCTGCACGTACTTGCCCGGCAGCTCCGCCTGACCGATCCACGGCGATGTGCGGCAGGGCGCCTTGCTCCACAGAACCACGTTGTCGTAGTTGGCCAGATTCACGCCGTGGGCGCCGGCCACGGAGATCATCGCGTTTATGGAATTGGCCCAGATACTGCCGGTTCCGCCCGCGCAAGACGTGATGCCCAGGGACCAGGGGCCGTAGACATCGGTGGTGGCCGTCTGGCGTCCACGGGAGGTAGTCGCGAAGTACTTCTTCACCGAGGCGGCATTCGTGGTGAAAGCATCCGCAGCCTGGGTGGGAGTCACCGGGTTCGCCACTTGATCCGTGTAGTAGCCGACGATGACCGCGATCTTGCGCGTCGTCTTCGTGGCAGGCGATGCGGCGTCCCCGACGGCGGCTGAGTTGGCGGGCGTCACCACAACGATCGAGGAAGCGTCCACGGCGATTTCACCGTCATCGAGCCGGGAGCCGGTCAATTCCACCTGGGAGCCGACCTCGGCCGTCACGTCGCCGGTGATCTGCAGCCCTACCAGGCCTGCATCGGTTGAAAGCAGGTAGCCGTCCGCGGTTGCGGAATCGGCCAGCGTCTCCGCAGAAACGCCATGCAGGGCCCCGCTCAGGTGCACGACGTTGGCAACGAGCGCAGCCGATTGCCCCGGCATAGCCAGGAGCAACATACCCGCCAGTACGATGAAACGAGCCCGGTTCTTCATGTCGGACATTCCCTTGATCCCACGCCGCAGCGCACCCCAACGTGCGTACAGGCCATGTTCCGCAGGCGCAGACGATGACGCAATGGGCCAATGGGGCCATACGGGGGCTCGCCCGTGATCTCCCCCAACCGGTTCGGTTCGCTAGCGAACGATTGTGGGACAACGCTCGCGCCTGCCGGCCTCATCGCCGACGGCGACAATATGGCCCTCTGATTGGAGAATCGGGAGCATCCAAACTTATTGCGGGGCTGCTGCGTCTTTGAGGCGTGAACAGCAAGCAGAGGGCATCAATGATCAGATTGGGGTCGCCCGGGATTGCGCCCGCGGCCGTCGCCGGCGATGAGGCGGAGATGGAACGCCGGGTGCGGTCGCTCCACTCGCGGCGAGGCCAGGACCTATACGGCTTTGCGCTGCGGATGGGCCTGTCCGAGGACGACGCCGCGGACGTGGTCCAAGAGGCGATGCTCCGCGTCTGGCGCGAGCTCTGCTCCGGCAAGGAGATCATGGACCTGGACGCGTGGGCATTCCGGGTGACATATCGCCTGGCAATGGATCGGCACCGACTTCACACGCGCATCGCCGGCTCATTGGGCAAGCTCTTCGCCGGTACCGCCCAAATCGCCCCCGACCCGGCCGATTCGAGCGAAGCAGATGCGGTCTGGCGGGCGGTGGACACCCTCCCCGAACGCCAGCGCGCCGCCGTCTACCTGCGCTATCGAGCCGACATGGCCTTCGAACAGGTCGGCCTGGCAATGGGAATTACGCCAGTGGCAGCCCGCAGCCACGTCAGCACCGCCCTTGCCAAACTGCGCCGTCAACTCGGGCAGGAGGAATTCCGATGACCCCCGAACGACTCGAAGAACTGCTCCGAACCCGGCCGTCCGATGAGCGGACCTACAACCGGCCGTTGCCGGACTTGGCGATACGCCGCGCGCCCGTCCGGGCAAGCGGACTGCCCATGGGCTGGGCGGCCGCAGTTCTGGGTGTCGGGCTCGTGGCCATCATCGGCGCGACGACGTTTGGGCCGTGGCAGCACTCTGCGGCGAAGCCGTCGGCCGCTCCACGCCCGGCGTTCTCCGCCACGGGGTCCATGAACGCGACCCGCCAGTCAGCGTCGGCGACCTTGCTCAAGGACGGGCGGGTACTGATGGTCGGCGGGAATGATGTCGGCACCGCCACCAACCTCGCCACCGTTCCCTCGGCGGAGCTTTACGATCCGGCGACCGGCAAGTTCACTCTCACCGGATCTCCACACGTGTATGGGGTACCGCTGGTGAGCGTTCTGCTGAAAAGCGGTCGCGTCCTGGTCATAGGTTGTGATGCAGGCGGGTCAAATAATGGTTTCTGCGCGCCGACGTATGCCGAGGTCTACGACCCATCCGCGGGCCTTTTCAGCGCGATAGGACCGATGCCGGGCTCCTGCACGTTCTGCACCGCCACTCTACTCAACGACGGCCACGTGCTAATCGCCCGTGGCGGCGACTCGGATCCGTCGTTGCTCTTCGACCCTAACACCAACACATTCGCGACCACTGGCTCGGAGACCACCACTCGTATCAACCAAACAGCGACCCTGCTTTCGGACGGCCGCGTCCTGATCGCCGGAGGGTTTGACGGCACCATGGCGAACGCGCTCGCCACAGCCGAGCTGTATGACCCCAGGACCGGCACCTTCAGCCCGACCGGCTCCATGACCACCGCCCGTGTCAGCCAGGCAACCCTGCTTGCCGACGGCAGGGTCCTGATCGCCGGAGGCACCATCGCGTCAAATGTGGCCACGGGCAAGGAGATCCTCGCCTCAGCCGAGCTGTATGACCCGAACACCGGCACCTTCAGTCCAACGGGCTCGATGACCACCGCTCGTGTTGGCCAAACGGCAACGCTGCTTTCCGACGGCCGCGTCCTGATCGCCGGGGGCAGCGACCTCAGGGTGATCGCCGGAGGCAGCGCCAGCCCTGGAGACGTCCTCGAAGGCAGCAGCCTCGCCTCGGCCGAGCTGTATGACCCCAAGACCGGCACCTTCAGTCCGGCCGGCTCCATGACCACCGCTCGTGTCGGCCAGACGGCAACCCGGCTCACCGACGGCCGCGTTCTGATCGCCGGAGGCAGAGACAGCTCATTCAACCCGCTCAGCTCTGCCGAGCTGTACCAGCCGTAGCCCTGCTTTCAGGAGAAGCTTCGCGGCCACAGCACTCGTGGGCGAGCTGCCTGGGTGTCGCGTCTGCGGAGGGGAGACGACTGGCCAGGTTTCGGTCGCCGTCGTCGGACCCGCGTCACCTTCGCCTTCGGCAGAGGCCACCTTCCACCAATACGCAGTCCAATGGATCAGATGGGCGAGGACCCAAGCGCGGACGCCTAGCCGGACACCTTCCGGGCGAGATCCCGCACCGGGCTGAAGACGAAGCGCTTCCCGACCTGGCGCCGCTCCAGCATCCCGAGCCGCTCGAGATCGAGCAGGTCGGTTCGCGCAGATTGGTTCGTCACCCGATGGCTGGTCGAGTGCGACCGAACCGTGTACTCGGCGTCGGAATGCCGCAGCGCATGCGTCAACAGGGCCACCTGGCGGTGATTGAGCGTGCTCTGCCTCAGCAGGCCCACCGTCTGGCTTACCTCGCGCGTCTTGCGACGCAAGTACTCCATCAACTCGTCGATCGAGCGCCTCAGAACCGTCAGCTGGTAGAGGAGGAAGTAGGTGGCGTCCAGCTCATCGGTCTCGGTGTAGAGGAACGATCGCGAGTAGCGAGCAGGCGCGCCATAGAGGATGCGCGATATGGAAACGTACTCGAACATCCAGTAGCCGCTGCGCAGCATCGACCAGTAGAAGATGGCGCGCGCCGTTCGGCCGTTGCCATCCTCGAAGGGATGGTCGTAGGCCAGCCACAGGTGGAGCAGGATGGCGCGCACAACCGGATGGACGAAACCCTGGTCCGACTCGCCGTTCGCGAAGGCGCACATTGCCTCCATTCGGGCAGGGAGTTGATCGGCCGGAGGAGGCGTATGGACGCGCTGGCCTTCGGCATCGAATACGCCGACTCGCACCTCTCCGGGCTGCTGAGGCCGACCGGCAGCCGCTGGATCGTCGAGAGTCCGTTCCGTCAGTATCCGGTGAAGCTCGTAGACCACTTCCGGCGTAAGGGGCTTGGACGCGAAGTTCCTGATCCTGGTCATGGCGAGGTAGTTGTTCAGGATCATCCGCTCGCTTCTGTCCCGCGGCGTTCGGCCGGAGCGCAGCATCTCCTTGGCCACTCGCCGGGTGGAGGTCGCCCCTTCCAGCTGGCTGGAAGTGATTGCCTCCTCGATGAGCGAGTTGACGAGGTAACGGCTTCGATCTCCCGGGTCGGGGACTTCCTCGCCCAGAAGGATCTCGCCCGAACCGTGCTGGTCGATCCAGTGGAGGACGCTCAAGGCCTCGTCGGTGAGGCAGTAGTCGAATGCGACGCCACCTGGGTTGGTCAGCGGAAATGGTCGCGCCAGGCCACGCCGGGCGAACTTGATGCCGAACCACCATTCCTCTACGGTCAGCCCATCGGGTGGCGGCCGCCGGCGAACGTCGTCCCAGTGCATATACTCACCGCCGACAGTCGTCGACCGGACCGCGGCCAGGATTCGAGGCAGACGCTCATTGAGGTCTGCTCGGGCGTAGAAATCCTGGAGGGTGGGCGCCGGCGGAGGGAGCTTCACGACAACCTCGGGCGAATCTGGATCGGCAAAAGATCGGCTAACAACGCCAAAGTTAGTCGATTGGCGCCAGATCGGCAAGAGAGCGACAAGAGATCAGCAAGAGATCGGCTAACAACGCCAAAGTGAGCCGATACTCGGGCGTCGCCCCGTCGCCGGCCGACCCCGCAGGCCCTCGCGCGATAGCTCGCGATGGGCAACTCGACCTCTCCATCGGCGCTGCGAACGCGTGGCCGTCGAACCGCTCGACCGGCACCGGATGGACGAGCCTGGCCGGCCGGCACGCCTCGTCGACTACCTCTCCATAAGAGCGCCATCAACAACCCCAAGAATCAAGAAGCCGGCCTCCCCCGGGAGAGCCGGCTTCTTGATCGAACTCTCAGGCTGTGATGCTGAACGTTGTGGGCGGCTGCGCGCCCGCGTTCCACTGCTGATCCTGGGTTCCGGGCGTCTGGGTTGCCATTCGAGTGGCGATTTCCTTGGCCTGGTCCGCGGTGATATTGGGGTTCGAACCCTGAATGGCTGTAGCCATGGCGGCCGTGAGATCGCTCTGGCTCACGCCCTTGGATGTGGCAATCGACGAGAGACTCTGGCCGCTCTTGAGTGCGGTCGTGAGATCCGTCGTGCTCATCCCGAGCAGCTTGGACGCCGCGTCCATCGCGGCCGCACCGCCACCGTGGTGGTGATGATGGTGGCCGTGGGTTGCGCTTGCGCCGGTGGCCGCGCCTGTGGGGGTTGCGGCGTTCGGATCCTGGGTCGTAGGGTCGGTCGCGGTCGCCTGCGGGGCGGTCGGCCGCGTGCGAGTGGCAATGGCCGTCGCCATCTTGGTGGCCTGGTCGGCCGTCATATTGGGATTGGCCTGCTGGAGCGCCTTCGACATGGCCGCCGTAAGGTCGTCCTGACTGATGCCCTTGGACGAAGCGAGCGACAGGAGGCTCTGGCCGCTTTGCAGTGCGGTCCGCAGGTCTGTCGTGCTCATGCCCAGGAGCTTGGCCGCGGCGTCCATGGCAGGATGACGGCGCTGCTGGGATTGGATGGGCGAAAGGGAGGCGGAGGTCAACTCCACCGACGAGAGGCCGTCCACACGTGGCTCCTTTGTGCGCTAGCACCGTTCCTCGCATGAGGAAATCGGCGGCCGAACATCGGATCTGGAGGAACCCGGCCGCTTTTCCTTAGGTGCTCTGCTTACCGTTCCCGCCGGGGCTTCAGGCCCCGATGCTGAACGTGCTGGCCGGGATCCCCTGCGTGGCACCCGACCAGGTGCTGGCAGAAGTCTGCTGACCGCCCGCTGTGCCGGCCGTGGCCGTGGCCGTGACCATCTGCGTTGCGATCTGAGATGCCTGGCTTGAGGTGAGGTCCGGGTTCGACCCCTGCAGTGCGGACGCCATGGCGTTCACGAGAGCGCTCTGGCTCACACCCTGAGAGGAAGCCACCGAGGCCAGGCTCTGGCCACTCTGCAGGGCGGACATGAGGTCGGCCGGGGTGGACCCGAGAAGCTGGGAGGCAGCGCTCATCGCCGCGGCCCCACCGCCGTGATGGTGGTGATGGTGCCCCTTGGTGGGAGCCGTCGACGTTGCGCCGGAGGTCCTCTGGGTGGCGGCCGCGTTCGACGGCGTGACGGCCTGCTGGGATTGGATGGCTGACAGCTGGGCGGCGATGACCGACGCGGAGCTGGACGAAATGGCCGATATGCCTTCCACGGTCAGTTCCTTGCGAGCAGTTCGGACCCTCCGCGGCAATAGTGGACTTCCTTCCGAGCCGGATCGACAGCGGCCCGGGGTCAACGCCTAGAGATCGAACCGGCAATTTGGCGGCAGACGGCCCGTTTTGCCCGCACGTTCTCGACGAGGAAGAGCGAACGGTGGAGGGGTTTACATCCTCGCGACGGGCCCACGCCAAACGTACCGTCAACGCAAGGTAGTGGCCGGAGCTTCTCCCGACGGTGGCAAGTCACCGCATTTCTCCGGGTACGTGACCTGATTCCGGGCCGGAGAGTGCATTGATAGTCTCGATCGATTCGGCGCTGCAGGCGGCAGTCCTGTGGTTCGTGGTGGGTACGTTCGTGCTACTACTCATCGGCCGAGCTGCCGTCGCCGGGCGTGTCGCCCGTCTTGCCATGACACTTGCAATCGGCGTGGTGCTCGCCGGTCTCGCCCGCCTGGTAGGCCTCGACCCGGCCGCCGAGATACAGGTCGGCGTGCTGGTGCTCCTCGTCAGTTTCGCCGCACCGGGCCGCTGGTGGGCCGGAGGCTCCGTCTTCTGGGGCGGCCTGATTGCGTCCACCGGCGTCTATCTGGTCTACCTCGTTCGGGCGACGTACCTGCTCGGCGCGACTCCCGAGGGTGTGATTCTCGGCGCGGTCCTTCTGACTCTGGAACTCGCTGCGACCGCATTGATCCTCGGCTCCGCCTTTGAGATGGTGGATGCACTCTGTTCGCCGAGCGACTTGCCGGCGCTGCCACCGCCGCCTGCCCGCTGGCCGGTCGTCTGCCTCCAGCTGGCCACCTGCAACGAGCCGCCGGAACTCGTCATCGAGACGATCCGTTCGCTGGTCGCGATCGACTACCAGGATCTCCGGATCCAGGTGATCGACAACAACACCACCGATGAGGAGCGCTGGCGGCCGCTCGACGCGGAGTGCGCCCGGCAGCGTGAAGCCGGGCGGCGTGTCGACTTCGTCCACCTGGCGGACTGGCCGGGTTTCAAGTCCGGGGCGCTCAACTGGGGCATGGCTCACATGGACTCGGATGTCGAGGTCGTGGGAATCATCGATGCCGACTTCGTCGTAGATCCCGCCTTCCTGAAGTCGACCATTCCCTATTTCACCGATCCGATGGTCGGGTTCGTGCAGACGCCGCAGGACTACCGCGGCTGGGACCTGAACTCCTACTATCGCGCCTGCTACGTTGGGTTTGCCTACTTCTTCAAGGTGGGCATGGTGAGCCGCGCCCACCGGAACTCGATCATCTTCGCCGGCACCATGGGCCTGATCAGGCGGTCGGCTCTCGATCAGATCGGCGGTTGGGACGAGGAGATCATCACCGAGGACGCCGACGCCAGTCTGCGCATGCTCTCCCTCGGATACCGCTCCGTATTCGTTCCCAAATCGTTCGGCAAAGGGATCATGCCGCTCACCTACGAGGGGCTGCGCAAGCAACGCTTCCGCTGGGCTTTTGGGGGAATCCAGATCCTACGGCGCCACTGGCGGATCGTCCTGCCGTGGAGCCGGGGCACGCGTCTCACCTTCGGACAGCGCTACGACTACCTGATCGGGAGTCTGTGGTGGTTCAACGATGCCCTGACTCTGGGCTTCACGCTCTTCATCTTCGCGACCGGGCTCGGCATCGCCGCCGGGCGTCCCTTTGTCGTACAGCGACTTTCGGCAATGGGCATGGTGATCCCGCTCGCGTTCATCGTCCTCAATCTGCTGCGCTACTTCTGGGCGGCTCGCACGGTCTCCAAGATCGGGCCCGCACTGGCGCTCGGAGCGCTGCGAGTGAACCTGAGTCTCTCCTGGGTGATCTTCCTGGCCTGCTTCCGAGGTTTGACCCAGGAGCACGGCGTTTTCATGCGAACGTCCAAGTTCAAGGGACGTCCAAAAGTGGGCGAGATACGTCTGGTTGCCGTCGAGACAATCCTGGCGGTGACGGGTCTGATCCTTGCGGTGGTTGTGATCGCCGTCGCCGGGTACACGACGGTGGGTTTGGTTCTCGCCGCGCTCCTGGGCTGGAGCGCGTTGATCTACGGATCCGCGACGGGCTACGCCTTGGGCGATCCCTCGCGCAAACCGCGGAGTGACGTCCTAATCGAGAAGGCGCGTCTTGAGATCGGGATGGGATTGGGCCACCAGTTCGAGGCGCGACCGATTCGTGCCTCCATTGCCGTTGCGGTGCTCGGTCTCGCGCTCCTATTTGGGGCGGGGATGTGGCTCGAGAGTGGCCGGCCAGCAGTAGCCGGCGCTGGTCCTCTTGTCGGTGAGACGATCCAGGGGCCGCTCAAAGGAGCGAACAAACCGGCAGCCAACCCCGCCCCGGCGAAGCCCGCCAACCCCGCCCCGGTGAAGCCGGCCAAGCCCGCCCCGGCGAAGCCGGACAAGCAGATACCGCCGGGCCAGGCCAAGCAGCCATAGACATCGGAAGGTGAGGGGTCGCTTGCCACCTTCTGAGCATCAAACCGGCATCGTGCCGCGCTCCAGACGATCTGCTCATCGTGTGGGGGCGTCGGCGCGCAGCCCACGCAAGGCTCAACCGGCCGCGAACAACTATGCATATTCAAATGGGGGTAGCACGAAACGAAGAACTTAGCCTCGGAACGAGGCCCGGCCGGGTCACGGCGGCTCAAACGATTGCCCGCTGAGCGTGGAACGTGCTTGTCGGCGGCCGTCTAGCCACGGATTGGCGGCTCGGCGCGGCTATGAGTTGGTCCCGTGCTACCGGGGTTGGAATATGCCCAGATATTGCGGCCCAGAGGCCCGGCCCGGGACCCCTACCTCACTCGAACTAGCCGGTCACATCGAATATGGCCCCGATCGTGTCTCCGGTACCGGCCCAGTACATGAAATCGAGCTTGCCGCCGGTTGCCAGGGGCACGGTGACGCCGTTGGCTCGTGCCGATGTGGCTCGCGGGCACGGCGGTGTGCGCCGGATGGGCACCATCGCTGAATCGTGACGGCAATGGCAAAGCAGATCTGACGACCGATCGCGTCGCAGAGATAGAGCCCAGATCGCGTTCGCGTGTCGCACCCAGTTCGCGTGTCGCACCCAGTTCGCGTGTCGCACCCAGTTCGCGTGTCCCACCCAGTTCGCGTGTCGCACCCAGTTCGCGTGTCGCACCCAGTTCGCGTGTCCCACCCAGTTCGCGTGTCCCACCCAGTTCGCGTGTCCCACCCGCCCCCAACACCTATCATTCCGGCGTTCACGCGATAGCAGGGGTGGCGCATGGTCAAATCCGGGATCGTCGAGTTTCTGCTGGCGTCCGAGCCCTGGTCCAGCTACCGAACCCGGCTCGACCTTCTGGGCGAGGCGGCCGACTCGCCGGCAGTCTCGGCCGACCGATCGCGCATGATGACAAGCGCATCGGTCACGCGGCTCCTCGCCGACGTAGCCACCTGGCCCGGTCCGGTCTTGGAGCGCCACGACAAGGCCACTCTGCTGATGCACGAGTTGGCGCACCTGGCGGAGATCGGCGTCGACCGGAGCGACCCCGGGATGGCCGAGGTCGCCGAGTTGGCCCTGACGCGGATCTCGGCGGAGGGACCGCCCCAAGTCATGGTCAACGTCGCGCGCGCCTTCGGAGGCACCGGCGTGGACACGCTCACGTGGCTCAGCTGCGATGCGCCGGTAACGCTCTACGCCCTGGCTCGAATGGGCTGGCGAGACGACCCCCGAGTTCGTGGTGGCGTCGAAGCCCTGGCATCGCTCGTACGCGAGACCGGGTGGCCCTGCGCCGGCGCCCCGTCGATTGGCAAGTTCCACGGCCCCGGATCGCGCACCGACCCGTGCCCGGTCGTCAACATGCTGATGCTGCGGCTGTTGTCGCAGTACGACGGTTTCGCGCCGGAGAAGTTGGCGGGCATCGATTGTCTGCTCGACCTGTGGGAGCACAGCCGGGAGCGGGCGCCCTACATGTTCCGGATGGGCACCGACTTCCGCAAGCTCAAGGCGCCGACATTCTGGTACGGCCTGCTCGGTGTGGCAGATGTGCTGTCGCGATACCCGGAGGCGATCGCCGACCGGCGCTTCCAGTCCATGGTGGAAGTCGTGGCCGCGAAGGCCGGGCGGGATGGCCTGTTTGTGCCCGAGTCGGTATACCTCGCTTGGAAGGATTGGGACTTCGGCCAGAAGAAGGCGCCATCGAGCTGGGTGACGTTCGTTGCCACCCGGATCCTCGATCACGCCGGGATCGCATAGGCTCGACCGGACCGGAACACAGTGAGCGTCGGGACGGGTCTTGGGTCGACGACGATCTGTTCATAGCGTGCGGGGGCGCCGGCACGCGACGGCCCGGTCACACCTCAGCTGGCCGCCAGCCGCTCACCGGCCTCGTACAGATATCGCTGAAACCCGATGAAGAGCCCGCGGATCTGCTCGGCGTTCCCGAGGTCCGGCACGGCATCGGAGATGGCCCTGTACCGAAGTTTGAGTAGCGGCGCGAGGTTGTCCGCGTCGAGTTCGCCGACGCCTTCCTTGGTGTAG
>DASVKT010000217.1:0-3679 GCA_036385235.1 Candidatus Limnocylindrales bacterium
CCATGCAGAGCGCGGCAAGCCGACCAGCGTCGACCGGGGTGAGGCCGAGACGTCGAAGCGAAACCACCAACCGAAGCCGCGCCAGCGCATCCTCGGCGTAGTCGCGGTAGCCGTTGTCGCGGCGCAGGGCCAGCGGCAAGACACCCATTTCCTCGTAGAAACGGACCGCCGACGGCGCCACTCCGGCGCGGCGTGCGAGATCGGAAACCTTCATGGCGTGATGCTATACCTTCAAGCTAGTTGAAGGTCAAGAGGTCGTCGTCGGAACTCTCTGGGTCGGCGCGATCATTGCCGGGCTGATCGCCCAGCTGCTTCTTTAGGTGGTGTGCGGCGCGCTAGACTCACTCCAACAAGCCCACGCCCGGGGCATTTCGGGGCGGCGAAAGGGCTCGGAGGAGGGTCATGTTCAGCTTCAGTACACACCCCGCCGCCATGACGATCGGTGGCGGGCTCGAGTCGGCCTTCGAATACCTACAAAACACGTGGAAGAAGTGGCTCCCTGTCGTCGCCGTTGCAGCCCTGATCACTTTCGTGATCTACCTGATCGGGGGCCGGATCGACAACTCCGGAGCCTCAGGCTTCTCCGCCTTCTCCCGTGGCTACGAGAACGGCAGCGCCCGTACGACCTACTCGGGCATTTACTACGGCGTCACGGGGCTGACGAGCATCGTGACAACGGCGGCCGGATGGGTCTTCTATGCGACCGCGATATGCGGCCTGCGAAATCGACCCCTGGAGATCGGCTGGCTCGCCACGCGCAGCGTGATTGCGTTCGTGACCAGCATCTTGATCGGGATCATCTTTGTGGTGGCCGCGATCGTCGCGTTCATCGTCATCTTCATCGCGTCGGCACTCTTCTTCGTCATTTTCCCGCCTCTGGGGGTCCTGCTGGCCATCGGCCTCACGACCACTGCGATCATCGGGGCTTTCTACGCCGCCATCCGCATCGTCTTCGTACCCGTCGCAGTGTTCGACGGCTTCGGCCCGATTGAAGCCATTCAGGAGAGCTGGCGCCTGTCGCACGGATCCGTCCTGCGGATGTTCGGCTGGGGCCTTGTGACCGTTCTCATAGTGATCGGCTTCGTCATCCTCAGCCTCATCGGCTCGATCCCGTTCCTCATGGCCTCACTGACCCCTGTGGCCCAAGGCGTTTCTACGGCGATCACGCTGGTCGGCGCATGCCTCATCGCGTACCTGCTGTCTGTGCTCTACGAGAGCGAGCGAGCCCGCAAGTACCCCAACATCTACGGCTATGCGCAGGTCGCAAGCTACCCGCCATACGCGTATCCGGGCCAGTATCCGGGTCAACCCGGGCAGCAGCCCATGCCGTATCCGGTTCCGGCTCACTACTATCCGGGCCAGCCGCCGATGTCCGGCTGGGGCGATCCGACTCAGCCCATGCCGGCGCCGACGCCCGGCTGGGGCTACCCGCCGGCTCCCGGCGCGCCGCAGTATCCGCCGCAGTATCCGCCCGTCGCGCCGACCTGGGGTCCCAACGCCCTGCCGCAGCCGCCCGCCCCCGATGCCACGCAGGTGCAGACCTCGCCCCCGGCGGATCCACCCGCAAACTCATAGGCAAGACCCAGAGTGCCGGTCCGAAAGGGCCGGCCCTCTGCTTTCCAGGATTGCCGCACGTCTCCGCGGCGGCGGACTCTCCTGCGCCCCAACTACGCGCCGACCACGTCCCTGACCAGGATCACGGTCACGCGCCCGGGCACAACCTCGGCGTTGAGGACGAGCATCTTGTTGACGGCGCTGTTTCGGCCGTATGCCGCCTGGGCTCTGACGTTCTCGAGCGGAAGGCTGTACTCCTCGACCCGCCGAAAGGCAGTCTCCAGATCCGGGACTATCTTCTGAGCGCCCACGACAAGGATCACGCGGCCCGCCCCAAACGCGATCGGTCCGAGTTGGCTGCCGGTCATCGAGGCGACAACCATGCGGCCGTCCTCGGTGACTGCCTGAACGCTGTTGATCTGCACATCCGGCGCCGCGCTCAGCTTCCGGATCTCGCGCACCTGCGTGGCCCGATCCATGGTCCTCGTCCGCGGCCGGACTGCGTCGTAGCGGCCGCTCGTCTCGATGATCTCGGTCACACCAATGTCGTCCAGCGTCATGGACGCGCCCTCGCCAACCTCTGCGCCTTCTGGGATCAAGCTGAGCAAGAGTTCGCGGGCTGAGGCCGCGTCGGATACGACCTTCGCGTCGAAGCCGTTGGCCTTGAGCGCCGCAACCGCGCGATCGATTGCCGCCGAATCGGCCGGGACGGCGAAGGCCTCATTGCGCGGCATCACCTCGACGGTGTTGTGGGTGAGTGTCATCTCGGGATCTCCTGGATCTAGCTGCCTGCCCGCCGGTGCCCGACGGCGATCGTCGCGTCTGCGGCGACGGATTTGCCGGAACCTTGCCTGCCGAACTTCTTTCGATAATGCTGTCTATGTACATCGTTACCGTGGTAACATGTCGGCTGCAACAATACCAAGGAACATAGTGAATGTCTACACCAATCGAAGAAGGTGCCTCCCCGGGCGCGACGGACCCAACGGAGACCGGCAGTTCGACCGATAGGCTGGCCGCTGCCGCCGCCGGTTTCGCCAGCGCGTTCGATCGATGGGCCAATCGCAAGGCCGTCGAGGCCGGCGTCAGCGCCCAGCGGCTTCGCTTGCTCAACGCGATCCACTGCCACGGCCCCCAGAAGATGGCGGACCTGGCCGACGCGCTGGCCGTGACGCCGCGGAACGTAACTGCGCTCGTTGACGGGCTCGAGGCCGACGGTCTCATCCGCCGCGTCCCCCACTCCACCGACCGTCGAATAACCATGGTCGAGCTGAGCTGCAACTCGGCCGACGTCGAGTCGCAATACCGAGCCTTCCAAGATTCGGTCGGCGGGCTTTTCGCCGACCTGGACGAAGCGGACCGGCAAACCCTGCTCCGCCTGCTCACAACGCTGCACGATCGGATCCACGCCGATCCGGCGCGGCCGATTGAAGGCAAGGCAACGATCGATGCCTGACAAGCCCGATCCGGCGCAGCCGGCCGACCTGCCGGTCGACCCGACCCCAACAGCGGCTGCCACGCCCGACCCGGCGCCGGCCCCGGCCGCCTGCCCGCCGTATACCTCGGCCACGGCGCCCCCACGCTCCTCGACGACAGGCTCTGGCCCGTGGAGCTGGCTGCCTGGTCAGCCGCCATGCCTCGCCCCAAGTCCATCCTTGTTGTCAGCGCCCACTGGCAATCGGCCCCGCTGACCCTGGGCGCCGTGAACCCGGCGCCGCTCACGTACGACTTCTACGGCTTCCCGGAGCGCTACTACAAGATCCGCTACGAATCCCCCGGCGCGCCCGACCTGGCGGCGAGGGTCAAGGCGATGATGCCCGCCACCGAACCGGTCACCCAGCGCGAACGCGGCCTGGACCACGGCGCCTACGTGCCACTCCTGATGATGTATCCGGAAGCGGACGTACCGGTTCTCCAGATGTCGATGCCGGACCTGGGCCCGGGGCATCTCTTCGAGATCGGCCGGAGGCTCGCGCCGCTCCGCGACGAGGGTGTCCTGATCATGGGCAGCGGCTTCATGACTCGCGGCCTGCAATTCATCGACCAGTACTGGGACGACCGGCCCGGTGCGCCCGAATGGTCGGCCGAGTTCGATCTCTGGGCCGCCGAAGCCCTCGCGCGGGGC
>DASVKT010000218.1:0-2881 GCA_036385235.1 Candidatus Limnocylindrales bacterium
TCCATGACGGGGAAGTCCGAGCGGCTGCCGCACACGATCCCTACTCGAGCGGCTTGCGTCCCATCGGCCATGCCGATCCTCCTGCGGTGAGATGCGACTTCGGCGTCGATTATGGGCCACGCGGGGTTGGGGCGGCGGATCAGCCCACCGGCAGGCCCGGCGGGCAAGGCGCCGGGCGAGGTTCCGGTCGCGCGCGGCCCGGTGCAGAATTGACCAGATGAGTTCCACTACCGTCGTTCTGATGGGTGTCGCCGGGTCCGGCAAGTCCACGGTCATGGCCGCTCTGGCCGAGCGCCTGGGCTGGGCCACGGCCGAGGGCGACGACTTCCACTCGCCGGAGAACGTGGCGAAGATGCGGGCCGGGATCCCGCTCTCGGACGAAGACCGCGGGCCCTGGCTTGCGGCGCTGGCGGCGTGGATCGGGGAGCGCGAGGCGGCGCCGGGCGGGGCCGACGGCGAGGCGGGCGAAAACGCCATCGTGACCTGCTCGGCGCTGAAGCGGTCCTACCGCGACATGCTGCGCGAGGGCCATGAGTCGGTGGTCTTCATGCATCTGGAGGTTTCGGTGGTTGAGTTGGAAGGACGGCTCCACGGCCGGCACGGCCACTACATGCCCCCGGCGCTGCTGGCGAGCCAGTTGGAAACGTTGGAGCCGCTGGAGGCCGATGAGCCCGGCTGGAGCGTCCGGGCCGAGGGCGGGACGGAACGCGGGGTCGCTGCGATCGTCGCTTTGCTGGAGCCGCGCGAGCGAAGGTAGAACGGTTGGGAACATCCGCATCGTTTGTCCAGTGGAAGCGCGACCGGAGAAGGTGCCGCCCTCCGCCTCCCAGCCACACAGACAAGACCCGGGCCGCCGCGTCGCAGAATTGCATGGCGGACCGGGTTCTTTGCTGTCCTGCTGGTACGATCCGGCGATGAGCGACTTGCCTGAGATGAGCCCCAGCGGCAGGATCCCCTTGCTCGTGGACTGCGACACGGGCATCGACGACAGCCTGGCCCTGCTCTACGCGGCCGCGTCGCCGGAGTGCGAACTTGTCGCCGTTACTTGCACGGCGGGCAACGTGGATGCGGCCCAGGTCGCTGAGAACACGCGGGCAGTCCTGGCGCTCGCCGGAAGATCCGACGTCGAAGTGGCGGTCGGCCGGCCGACGCCGCTGGCGCGCGAACTCGTCACCACTCCGGAGACTCACGGGCCGCGCGGCATCGGCTATGCCGAGTTGCCACCGGCCCGGACGCCTCTTTCCGCCCGTTACAGCCCGGACCTCATTGTCGAGGAGGCCCGCCGCCGTCCCGGCGAGTTGACGCTCGTGACGCTTGCGCCGCTCACCAACGTTGCCCTCGCGGTCCTGCGCGAGCCGGAGTTGCCGCGCCTGCTGCGCCGGCTGGTGATCATGGGCGGCAGCTATCGATCCTCCGGCAACACGGCGCCCACGACTGAGTGGAACGTGAACGTGGATCCCGAGTCGGCCAAGATCGTGTTCGAGGCGTTTGGGCCCAGGGCGGTCGAAAGCGCGGCCCGGATCGATCGATTGGCCCATGGCGGCCCGGGCGTTTCCGCCGGGTCTGGCGGGTCTGACGGGTCTGACGGCAGCGCGGCCCGGCTCGATCGATTGGCCCATGGCGGCCCGGGCGGTTCCGCCGGGTCTGCCGAGCCTGCCGGGTCTGGCGGGTTTGGCGAGCCTGCCGGGTCTGCCGGGCCTGGCGGTTCGGCCGGGTCTGCCGCGTCTGCCGGCGGCCGAGCCTACTCGCGGCCCATCGCCCTGGGCCTGGACGTCACGGAGCGAGCCAAGATGCTACCGGAGCATCTCGCCGCGCTGGCGGCCCGGGCCGGTTGTGCACCGGATGGAACCCGGCCGGATGGGAGCGTCAACGAGGTTGTCCGCTACCTGGCCGACGCCCTCCGCTTCTATATGGAATTCCACAGCCGTTATGACGGCTTCTACGGCGCCTTCATCCACGATCCGCTCGCGCTCGCTACTGCGTTGGATCCTTCGCTCGTTCGCACCGAGGCGGTGACGGTGGACGTGGAGCTGGGTGGCCGGCTCACGACCGGCGAGACGGTCACGGACTGGCGGCGCGTCTGGAACCGGCGGCCGAATGTCGACGTGGCGGTCGAGGCGGACGCAGCCCGGTTCATGGACCGCTTCATTCAGCGCGTGGGGGATCTGGCGGCGCGGCTGGGGTAGGGCGCACTCGGGCAGCGCTCGCGGGTCACTTCTTGCCGAATTCACATGAGATAGGCATGCGGCAGCCCTTCGGGCTCAATCCGGCCCGTCGATGGCTCCTCTCCGTCGTTTCGGCGTCGATCGGCTTCGGATTGCCGTCCGTTTGGCGCGAAATCCGGGTTCACCGCGGTGGAACCTGCGGTGGGCCTTTCCCCATGCCGTCCTGACGTGAATCCGGCAAATAGGTAACTGCCGTCACGAACCAGCGCCCGGGTTGGCCTCGCGCCCGGGCCCATCCCGGCCATCTCCCGGCCCCTCACGCGCCCCTCGCGGCCCCAAACTGGCGGCCGACTGGCGGCCGGGCCTCAGACCTGGCAAGCTTCCCGGGCGCGGCACCCGTTCATCCGACCTGGCCGCGTTCCGATAAGGAGTCCAGGAGAGATGGGTTTGCTGCGGCGCTGGGTAGCTCGCCAGTTCACAACGCGAGTGATTGTTCTGATGCCGGTGGCGATTGCCATCAACATCGTCCTCGGCTACACCGTTCAGAGCGGTCTGAAGCTTCCGATTTACCTCGACTCGATAGGGACGATTCTCGTCGGCGTGCTGGGCGGCCCGTTGCCGGGCCTCTGCACCGGCGTTCTCTCCGATCTGATCTGGCAGTACGCGCCCGGCGTTGGGTCCGGCTCGCAGATCGGTCCGTTTGCGATCACCGCCGG
>DASVKT010000219.1:0-3683 GCA_036385235.1 Candidatus Limnocylindrales bacterium
CGCCGGGCCGGATCTCTGGGACGCCGTCCAGAGCGATTACCGAGAGGCGGCCGCCACCGGCCGGGCCGCTAGCCGGGCCACTCATCGGGCCGCCCGCAGCATCACTCGCCGGTTCGCTCGCCGCGCCACTCGCCGGGTCACTCACCGGGTCACTCACCGGGTCACCGAATGGTCCAGCCCGCGCCGGTCCGCCTCGAGCAGATCGTCGGGCGTGTCCACGTCGAAGGTGAGCGGCCCGTCCAGTTCCAGGTACACGGCCCCGGCCGCCGCCGCAGCAGCTGCATGCGCCGCCCGGCTGCCCTCGCCGAAACAGAACGGGATTGCATTGGGCGGGGCCACGAGGAGGGCGTTGGTTCCGGTTCCGTGATGGTCCGGCACGAGTGCTACGACGGGGCCGTTTGGGGCCATGCGGACCGCCAGTTCGGCGGCCTCCGCCAGCTGGTCGATGGCCGACGCGGCCACAGCGGGTAGATCGGCCGGGAGAATCATGATTGCGGTTGCTTCGGCGCCGGCCGCAATTCGAGCCTCGTCGAGACCTTCGTTAAGCCCGTCGCCCTCTTGCAGCAGCGACGCGGCGCCCATCGCGCGGGCCCGGCTGAGCAGATCTTCGTCCAGAGAAACGACAACGACGCCCGCCAGCCGAGTGGCCGCCAGCGCCTGCTGTACGGTCCGCTGGAGCAGGCCGAGGATGAGATTGCCGCGCTCCTCGGCGTCCAGCGGCTCACCCAGGCGGGACTTGGCGCCGGCGAGTGAACGAACCGGCACCAGGGCCACAATATTGGTCAGGCTCGTTGGGGTCATCGCGCTCCGCCATCCATCGCTGCCGTGAGCATTTCGCGAGCGAGGGTCGCCCGCGCGCCCGTGTCGGTCATGATGGTATCGGTGACGGTCACTTTGAGGCCGAGGGCGCGGATTGCATCGGCCTGGAGTTCGTCGGCGCGGTCGATGACGAACGTGTCCAGGAGGCCGGCATCGGAGTACAGGCGGGCCACTCCGAGGGCGCTGGATTGGTGGCCCAGGCTGGTCATCATGCGATCGGCCGGGCCGCGCAGGGCCTTGCCGCCGACGATGCCCGAAACACCGACAACGGGCACGCATCGCCCTCGCGCGGCGGCGATCTCCGCCACCAGCCCCGGAACCGCCAGGATCGGCCCGATCGAGACGATCGGGTTCGACGGTGCTACGACGACGATATCTGCTGATCGAAGGGCTCCGGCCACCTCCGGCGTAATCCGCGCTCCATCGATCCCGTCGAAGCGAACCTCGAGAACCTCCGGTTCCTGATGTAGCCGGACGAAGTAGTCCTGAAAATCGAGCCAGCCGTCCGCTGTTCGGACCCGCGTTCGGACGAGCTCGTCCGTCATCGGCAGGATGCGGGAGTTCAGGCCGAGTGCTCGGGCCAGCTCGATGGCCACCTCGGTGGGCCGGGCGCCTGCCCGCAGCCGTTCGGTTCTGAAGACATGCGTGGCGATGTCCTTGTCGCCCAGCCGGAACCAGGTCTCGTCGCCGAGGCGCGCCAGCTGGTCCATGACCGCCCATGTCTCACCGTCGATGCCCCAACCCTGCTTGGGGTCCGCGATCCCGGCCAGCGTGTACAAAACCGTGTCGTGGTCCGGGCAGATGGTCAGCGAGTGGCGCTCGAAATCGTCGCCCGTGTTGACGACCACCGTTAGTTCACCGGACGCCAGCACCTGCTGCAGCCCGTCGGCCAGCTTGGCCCCGCCGACGCCCCCTGCCAGACACACGACGCGCATCGTTCCTCCGGAGTTGGGCGGGATGGATGGGCACAGGTTAGCGCGGCGCGGGCAAGTTGCGCATCAACGCCAGGCGGGGTTGTCCTTGCCCTCCCTACGCGTTCAGCTTCGGCAGAACTTCGCGCCCGAATGCATCTATCCACTCGGCCTGGTTGCGGCCGACATTGTGGAGATAGATCTGGCTGAAGCCCAGGTCCAGGTACTTCTGAATCTCGCGGCGGTGGATCTCCAGATCGGCCGACATCAGCATCCGGCCCTTGAAGTCCTCCGGCCGCACCAGCGCCGCCATCTGCTCGAAGTCCTTGGGCGATCGGATGTCCTGCTTGGGGAACTTCATGCCGCCGTTCGGCCAGTGCTCAACGGCGTTGGCGACCGCCTGCTCGTCGGTTTCTGCCCAGGAAAGGTGGAGCTGCAGGATCTTCGGCATCGCCGCAGGATCCTTTCCCGCCTCGCGCGCGCCCTCGGCGAACTTGCCGAAGACCATCTCGATCTTCTCTTCCGGCGCGCCGACGGTGATCAGCCCGTCCGCGAATTGGCCCGTTCGCTTGGCCGTGACCGGCCCGGCGGTGGCGATGTAGATGGGCGGCGCCTTCTCCGGCAGGGTCCATAGGCGGCACGTTTCCATCTTGAAGAAGCGGCCATCGTGCTTGACGTCCTTGCCGCTGAAGAGCTTGGAGATGATCTCGATCGCTTCGAACATGCGGTTGATCCGCTCCGGCACCTCCGGCCAGAAGCCACCGACGATGTGCTCGTTGAGCGCCTCGCCCGAGCCGAGGCCCAGCCATGTTCGGCCGGGATACATGACCTCCAGCGTCGCCGCGGCCTGGGCAACGATGGCCGGGTGCATTCGGAATGATGGGCAAGTCACGCCGGGACCCATGTCCCCGCGGGTTCGGGCGCCGGCAACCGCCAGCACTTCCCACACAAACGAGGCCTGGCCTTGCTGTGGCGTCCAGGGCTGGAAGTGATCGGCGGCCATGACGCCGGAGAAGCCGGCCGAATCGGCGGCGGCGCAAAGATCCAGAACTTCGGTCGGCCCGAATTGCTCGAGCATCGCCGCGTAGCCGATCTTCGATGTGGCCATGCCTTGCTCCTCGCTGCTAGTGATCGGCCAAACGCTCAAAGACGCTGGACGGGCGGAGTCTCAAGGTCATCCGGCGCTCCTTCTCGGAACTTGCGACCCAGGCGGCGGCAACGTTGGGGTCTCGCTGATAGCGGTGCGTCAGGTCGGCGTTGATCTGCTGGCTTAGGACTGGATCCTCGTCAATCTCTACTTCGCCGCGTATCTCAACATAGTCATACCCGTCGGCGATTGTCAGTGAGACGCGAGGATCGCGGATCAGGTTGGTCGGCCAGCGCCGCCCGGCCCGGCTGGTGAAGACGACTACATCGCCTTCCAGCCCGTACCAAACGACCGCCTGGAGTGGACTACCGTCCGGGTTGAGTGTGGCCACGATCGCGAAACGAGGTGCGTCCAGGAATCGATGGGCGGTCGGGGAGAGCGCTGGCTGTGCGGTGGCCTTGTCGGCGATGGTCATGAGTTCGATGGTACCGCCGGACGAACTTGGCCGCGGCATTCTACGGGCTTCTACTGACCCGATGCCGCATGGCCTGCGACTTGGTTCTCCCAGCCGCTCCCAGACGGCATGGCCCGGGGGAGGCTGCGGCCCGTGCGGACGCGGCGCGGTTGCTGCGGCGTGCAAGCGGACCGGCCGAGCAGGAAGCCCTGACCGAAGTCCACTTCGCGCTCCTGGAGAGCCAGAAGATCGCGGCGGTTCTCGATGCCTTCGGCGACAACCTTGGCCCCGATCCTGCGGCTGAAGGAAACGAATGCTTCCACCAGGGCCTTCTTGGCTTCGCTGTCCTTGTTGCCGATGCGGCTGACGATCTCGCGATCGATCTTGATGATCGAGGGCTCCAGGGCGGCGA
>DASVKT010000220.1:0-5183 GCA_036385235.1 Candidatus Limnocylindrales bacterium
CACGGACCCCAACTGCACCGCTGACGCCACCAAGTCCGGCGCGCCAGCCATGTGCGCAACCGCTCCCGGAGCAAAGTTGTGGCCCTTGGAGAAAGTACCGCCCAAACCCCGAAGCAGGTCCACGTACGTGCCCCAGGCCGCCAGCCCCGTAAAGACCGTCGCCACCGCGGCCAGGCCCGCCGCCACGCCGACCGCCACCGCTGCCGCCCGATACCGCCGAGTGGCCAGTGCCCATACCCCGAGCAACGCCCGGCTGAACCTTGATCAATGCGCCCATGGCCGTGACCACACCCACCACCCACGGCCGGTCCATCCATCGCCACGCCACGGCAAAGCCCAGAAACAGGAGCGGCTCCACCTGGCCGAGCTTGATGGCGTAGAGCAACGGCCAGTCGAGCGCGGCAACGATGACCACGAGCCAGCGGATGTCGCGCCGGACGGGCAGAAGAGCCACGCCCGCCACAAAGCACAGAGCCATCGCCAGGCACCAGAGGCCGGCGGCGGCCCCACCAAAAGCCAGCCACGGAACAAGCGCGACCGCGAAGGCCGGCGGGTACGTGTACGTCCCCGGGCAAGTCCCAACGGAGATGGAGAAGGCGTTGTCGTAGATGGACTTGCCATCGAGCAGGTGGCGCGCCGCGCCGGCGTAGCAGCTGTAGTCGTAGCCGAGCGTGTCGCCGGCTGAGGCCAGGACGAGCCCGACCATCAGCGCCAGCATCGCGAGCGAGCAGACCGGCACGATTGCGTTCACGAGCCACGAGCGCCCCACCGCTTTCGACTCGGGCGAGGTCATGGTTTCGGCGTCGCCTTGCCGGCCGCCGCGACCCTCGGGATGGAGCCGTGCACGAACCGGATCCGCACGAGATCCCAGGCCACTCGGAGCGCCAGCATCGGGCGAGCGTGCATACGCGATCCGCGGCGGTCTGCCCACACGATCGGCACGATCGCGAGTCGGTAGCCGCGCCGTCGGGCCAGATAGATCAGGTCGACATCGAACACGATGCTCACTATCTTGAGTCGGCCGAACAGATCGACCGCCACTTCGCGCTGGAAACCCTTGAAGCCGCACTGCGTGTCCCGGACCGGGCCCGTCACCCAAACCTGGGCCGCAAACCGGAAGACCCGGCCGATGATCCGGCGGAAGTGCGGCTGAGTCTCCCTCATATCGGACCCGTTCGGCTGGATGCGGCTGCCGATCGCGAAGTCGGCGGTCTGGAGCGCGGTGACCAGAAGAGGAAGCTGGTCCGGCGGCGTTGCCATGTCCGCGTCCGCGAAGACGAGTACCTCGCCCCGAGCGGCAAGCATCCCTGCGCGGACTGCGGAACCCTTGCCGCCATGCGGAACAGTGAGCAACCGGAGTGCCGGGGCGCCGGAGCCGGGCGTTGCGTCGTCCGCCGCAAACTCGGGCCTGGCGCTGACCAGCGCGGCCGTTCCATCGGTGCTGCCGTCGTCCACGACAAGCACGGAGACCGTCTCGGGAAGCTTCCCGGCCGGCACGGCGCGCAGATACGCGAACAATTCGTCCAAAGCGGGCCCCAGTCGAGACTCCTCGTTGAACGCGGGCAGAATGATCCCCAGGCTCGAAACCATGAGCGGGAGTGTACGGGCAGGGACTGCCCTCCGCACCACCGCCCGGACATGATCACGGCCTGTGCCGACCGGCGGGCGCCTCATAGCCCGTTCGTACCAACAAACGCAGGACCCCCGCGATGCTACGCTGCCTCCCCGTGCGGATTCCCATCGCTCTAGTTGCACTGGCCCTCGTCGTTCGGGCCGCCGTCTTTGGGCTGCACCCGGACGCCGCCTATCCGGACTCGTACTACTACGTGGACGTGGCGAGGGCGCTCCAATCCGGCCACGGCTTCAGCATCGACTTCATCTGGTCCTTCGTGGATGTCGGCGGCCGCATCCCGGCCCATCCGATGCTGCCGATCCCAAGCAACGCCCACTGGATGCCTCTCGCGGCCGTAATCCAGCTGCCGACCATGTGGCTCCTGGGCCCAACTCCTCTTGCCTCCACCCTGCCATTCCTTCTCATCGGATCGCTTGCCGCGCCGCTCACCTGGCTGCTGGCCAAGGAGATCGGCTGCAGCCCGCGCGTCGCCCTGGCCGCCGGCATCGCCGTGGCCGTCCCCGCGGCCACAACGATATTCATGTCCCAGCCGGACAACATGTCCATCTACCAGCCGCTCGGGACCGCCGCGCTGTGGTTGACGGCCCGCGCACTCAAGGGCAACCGCCGGTCGTACCTGCTCGCCGGAGTTGCGGTGGGCCTGGCGACGCTGGCTCGAAACGACGGCGTCCTCCTGGGAGCCGCAGTCGGCCTCGCCTTCGTCTGGGATCGATGGCACGCCCTGCGATCGAAGGGTTCGCGCTTGCCGGCCATCCCGTGGCGCTACGCCTTCGCCTGCCTGGGGATCTTTCTCCTGATCACGGCCCCCTGGTATGCCCGCCAGCTCGTCGTTTTCGGCTCGATTTCGCCGTCGTCGTCATCCGGCCGGATCTTGCTGATCCAGACCTACGATCAGATGAACAGCGTCACCTCCGACACGTCGCTCTCCGGCTTCTTGAGCCAGGGCATCGGCCCGCTGCTTCAGAGCCGGCTCCTCGGGCTCTTCTCCGCTATCCAGATCTACTTCGTGATGGCCATCCCGATCGTGATTGCGCCGTTCGTGCTCATCGGCGCCTGGAGCCGGCGACGGGCGGTCGAGTTCGGGCCGTTCTTCACGTATGCGGCAATCCTCTTTGCGGCCTCAGGACTGCTGTTCGCGGTTCACGTTCCATACGGGACGTTCCTGCATTCGGCCGTCGCACTGGTTCCGTTGACGTTCATCCTCGCCTTTGAGGGCGCGGTCATGGCGTCCGCCTGGGTCGCCCGTCACCGCTCGAGCTGGACTCCGGAGGGCGCCCAGCGGCTCTTCCTTATCGCCGCGGTTGGCTCGGTTCTGCTCAATGCAGGGGCATTCACCGCCCTGGCCATGCCATCGTGGAACGCCGACCGCGACAACAGGTTGGCTACCGGCCGGGCGCTAGATACAGCCGGCGCGCCCGAAACCGACCGCCTCCTCAGCGCCGATCCGGCCGGCTTCAAATACTTCACCGGCCGCGGCGGAGTCGTCACTCCCAATGACTCCCTTGAAATCATTCACCAGGTAGCCATCGACTACGACATCCGCTGGCTGGTGATCGAACGCGCCCACATCGTCGATCCGCTGGCGCCGGTGATCGAATCCAAAGTGAGGCCGTCCTGGATCGGCGCCCCGATCTTTACGGTGGCCTACATCGGCAAGAAGACCGGCGACCCGACAGTGGACGCGGCGCCGGCCCTGGCGATCTATCCGGTCTGCACAACCACGAGCGACACGCGCTGCGGGGCGGCCTTTGTTAGCGGCGCGTTCGGCCTGGCTGTCCGGGCCGATCCATGAGCCGCCGCGAGACCTGGATCAGCGCCGTCACCGTATTCCTGGTGGCACTCGTCGTCAGGGCAGTGGCGGCGGCAGTGATCAACTTCCCCATCCCAGAGGACACGGCCTACTACGCCGGAGTCGCGCGAAACCTGGTGCAGGGTCGGGGCCTGGTCACGGATGCCCTCTGGAGCTACGGAACTCAACCGCTCGTGGTTCCGCGAGCGGCCTTTGAAATCTGGATGCCGCTGCCGTCGTTCCTCGCCGCCATCCCGATCGCCATCGGCGGTGCGTCGAACTGGTACCGCGCGGCCCAGGTCTTCTCGGTCCTCACGAGTTCCCTGGTGGTGGTCATGGCCTGGCGCCTGGCCGCAGATGTGGCCGCGGAGATGCATCTGCCCATCGGCCGGGCTCGCACCATGGGCATCGGCACGGGGCTGGTGGCTGCGATCATTTGGCCGCTGGTCATCTACGGCGCCCTCCCTGATTCCACGGCCCTGTTTGCGGCGCTGGCACTGGGCGCCTGCCTGCTGATGACGCGGATCGTCGGCCGCGAGTCCAATGCGGAGGCGGAGGCGGTCGGCGATGGCGACCGCGACGCCGCCGCGAACGGCCGCCGATTTGACCGGCGCCTCCCGGTCCTCGGCCTGATCCTCGGCTTGACTGCCTTGACCCGCAGCGAGGCGATCTGGCTGGCCCTGGCCTGGGCCGCGATGGCCTGGTTCTGGACGTCCGGCAGCCGCCGCCATCGAATCGAGCTGATCGCCGTGCCGGCCGTCGTCGCGGCCGCGACCTTTGCTCCGTGGGCCGTTCGCAACTGGCTGACCTTCGGAACGCCGCTGCCGGGCCAGACCGTCGCGAACGCGCTCTATGTGCACCCGCTGGACGTCTTCGCCTATCAGGACCAGCCCACTCTCGGCCGGTATCTGGCCCAGGGCCCGGCGGTCATTCTCAGCACGCATCTGGAAGGCCTCGCCCACAACCTGCTCAACGTCCTCATGCTGCCGGCCTTCCCGCTGAGTCTGCTGGGCATCGTCGCTCTCTTCTGGGTGGGCCGCCGCCGGGCCCTGCGCCCGGTCGTGCTCGTTTCCACCTTCACGTTCCTGGTCACGAGCCTGGTCTTCCCGGTGGCCACGCAATCCGGAACGTTCCTGCACGCCGCCGGTCCCGCCTTCGTGCTGCTCGTAGTCGGCGGCATCGTCGCCCTGGACAGTTTCGTCGCCACAGTCGGTCGCTGGCGCCACTGGACTCGCCCCGTCGCCTGGCTCGGTCCCGCCTTCGCGATCGCGGCGCTGGCGCCGCTCTGCTTCGTGAGCGTGACCACGCTCGGCCGCCAGGCCGACGACGCGAAGACGCGCTACGAAGTCCTGCCCGCAGCCCTGGCCCGAGCCGGAGTGCCGCTCGACGGCGCCCACCCCGTCATCACGGACAATCCGATCTGGCTGGCCGAAACCACCGGCATACCCACCCTCTCCCTGCCGGACGAGTCGCCCGAAGCTGTTCTGACGCTCGCAAATCGCTTCGACGCGCGGTTGCTCATCGTGCGCGGCGGGACCGAAAGGGCCTGGCCGGACATACTGCTTGGGGGAGGATCCGCCGCAAAGTGCTTCCAGGAGGTCGATCTGACCGACAACTCCGGAAAGAAGCCCGTCGGAGGGACCCCGTTGTTCGAAATCCGCGTCTTCCGGATCGCCTGTCCATGAGAGACGGCCCGTATACTCAAAACGGTATGGACCCCGCAAGAGGCGCCTCAGAATCGCGCGACTCGCGCTTCGACGA
>DASVKT010000221.1:0-4913 GCA_036385235.1 Candidatus Limnocylindrales bacterium
GATGCTGCGGGGACTTCATTACCGATGAGCGAGAGGTCAGACGAGATTCTGCTCCGCGGCCTTGATGACTGGGTTCAAGCTGTAGACATCTACTGGGCAGTCAAAGGCAATGATCAGTCAATGGAGGACCGATGCGTTGCCTCTGTGGAGCTCATCGGGGAGTTGCTCTGCGACGGCCTAGTGGAAGCGGGGGATGTGACCGAGGACGGATTTGTACCGTGGGATCTCGGCAACGAAGCAGCCCTCATCGAGATCGAACGTCGCTGGCGAGAGCTCGAAGACCATCGCCCTCACCTGGGAGATGTTTGCTGGCTGCGCCTTACGCTGTTTGGCGAGGAAGAAGCCCGCAAGACCTGGCCCGGCCTCGATCGGTAGCTTTGGGCCTGAGGCCTCGTCCGCCGGTCGGTAATTGACAACTTCGCCACATTCGCTATCGTCTCTTACGCCGAAGTTGGAGCAACTAATGGACCTGACGAAGTCCTTCTACTCGCCGCACGAAGTCGCCGCGATGGCGGACGTGCATCCGTCCACGATCCTCAACTACATCGCGTCCGGCCATCTGTACGCGGTCAAGCTGTCTGAGCGGACGTACCGGATCCCCGTGCGAGCTGTCATCGGTTTGCTCGAGCCGGAGCGGCTGGGGCCGTCGTCGATGACGGTCGATCCGAATGCCGACGTCGAATCCGAGGTGGCCGACGAGCCGCCGAGCCAAGCCCTTTCGGCGTGAGGCCGCTGTCGGCCCAGGCGTACAACCAGCGTCGGGACGATCTCTACTCTAGGTTCAATCGACTCGGACGGGTCGAACTCCAGGACCTCGGTTCGAGCCTGGCGACGCGTAAGCTCGTCATCGACGTATTCGTGCCCGGCCAGGCCGACGCGATTCCCGACGAGGCCCATTTCCGATATCAGGAATGGTGGCGCCGTTCAGCGCTTGGCTGGCAGCGCATCCGGTACGACTACGACTACTTCGATCTCGCCGGGGGTGCCCGGCGCGGCTATCACCTTCATCCGCTCCGGGTTGGCGAGGCCGCCATACCGCACGCAATATGCGAACCGGCCGACGGGGCCGGCGCTGGCCGCCACTACACGGCCCACGAGGTTGACCTGCTGGCGGCGCATGAGGAGTTCGAGGCCCAATATGCATCGGGCCGACCGATCGACTGCCGGGGGTTGCGGACGGTCGATTGAGGGTGGCCGGCGGAGGCCAAGGCATTACGGATTGCAACTGGTAATGGCAAACCGCAACGGCACTGGCGCCGGGCTGAGCGGCGACGGGCAAGTCGGCCAGTTCAAGCGACCTTGCTCACCGGAATCCAGATCGATCTTGCCGGCGGCTCCTCAGGACGATCTGCTCCCGGCCATGCTCGAAGGTGCAGTCTTCTCGCTGTCGTGAACAGGCCAGCTGACTCGGGCGGCCTGAGCGGCCCCGCGCACGCGAATCCGGCGCTCCGGGGTGGCGCGGTCGGCACTCGTGACCGCAAAGTTGGGTGCCGGAGGCCTCGAACCCGCCGTCGCGAGACAGGATCCAGTAGGGCGGCAGGCGTCTGGCCCGATATTGTTCACGACAGAGAGAAAGCTCCGGTTTTGGCTCCGGCGCCGCATGCGGCACATCGCATGCCGGACGGCGATCGACCCACTCTCCCAGGGTCAGCCCCTCTGCAACCCCCTCCGCGGCGCCTCTCTCCGCATCCGCTGCAGCGAGAAGATGTGGCGCACGATCCGGTCCTGGGCGCCTTCCGAGATGGACTCGAACTGGACGGCGATCCAGGTGCGGGGCGGGCGCGGTGTCGCGGCAGGCCCGAGCCGGCGCCCGTCCGGGCCGATATCCGTGGCGTCCTCGACGCGCAGGACGCGGCCCTCGGCGATGACTACGTCCTGACCCAGGAGCAGGGCCAACTCCAGCTCGGTGCCGACATCCATTGTTTCGCGAGGCGGCGCCTTTACGAGGAACTGCACGCCACCGGCGCTGATATTGCGAGTCATGCCTTCGCCCGTGGCGCCGGTGCCGCTGGCCTGATCCTGGCTCACGATCGTGTACTCGATCGGGCAGACGGTATCCAGACGGAGATGAAGGCGGCGTTGGATCAGCCGCAGGTCGGTCGGCATCTCGATCGAGAACATGCGGGTCAGGCTGGAGCCCAGATGGCTCACGAACGCCGACTCGGCCACCATCCCGACATCGTTGCGCCGGAAGGTCAGGACCATCACCTCGCCGGGCTGCAGCTTCTCCAGGCGTGGGTCCGGTTTGGTCAGGCCGAGCCATAGCGCCGCCGGCATAACGTTCACGACGATCGCGCGGAAGCCGACCACCCTCCCGTCGATTTCGGTTTCGACGAGAACCTGGTCGTGGACGGCCGGCTGCTTCGGCATGTCGATCATGTGGCCGCCAGTCTAGCGTCGTCCGAGCGGGGCCGAGTAGGGCCGGCTCGAGTGAGATGCTGATTTCGGTGGCTTTGGCGCCCACCTACTCGCCGCCCGCCACGCATATGCTGGACTCAACATCCAGTTGTCGACGGCCACTTCGCAGAACAACGTGCTCGTCGCCTACGACACGATGACCTACTCCTCGCTGGTGCGGGTCCGTTACGCTGAGGCTGTACAGGAGCGGTCCCAACTTGAGGTACGGGTGAGCGGCGAGACTCTTTCCGGACAGGTGGAGGGCATCAGGCGGCGCGCGGCCGATCTCGCGGCCGATCTTTCCAGGGCCGCCCGGCGAACCTCGACCATCGCCCAGGAGCGGGCCGTCCTGCGCATGCTCGGTGTGGACGGGCTGGATCGTGAGGGCCACCCGCTGGCAGCAGCGCTGGCCGACAGCTATTGCGGCTTGGATCGCGGCCACCTGGCCCGCGGCGTGCTGCTGCCCTTTGTCGTGGCGATGATGGAGTACGACTGCGAGCCGCGCGAGGTGGCGCTCGACTGCGCCTCCGGAGCTATCGATCTGGAGCTGGAAGCCGAGCTCCTGCAGCGCCCGGACAGGCTGGCCGCGACGGAGAAGCGAGCCACCGAATTGATGGCCGCGGTGCTCAAGCGCTTCGACGCCAACCGAACCGCGACTCGCGACCTCCGCGATGTCCTGGGCCAGGCCCCCGAGCCGTGGCTTGGCGTCAGTCTTCACTCGACGGAAGTCAAGGCCGCCTCGGCCGAGGTCCGCGCCGCCGTCGCCGATGGTGCCGATTTGATCCAGGTGAGCGTCCCGGCCAGCCGGGAATTCGCGATGGCTCGTCGGCGCGCGGGGCTGGGGACGCCCGGGCTCTTCGAGCGGGAAGCACCGGCGAGGGTCCGCCAGAGCCGCCGCGGCGAGAGGGGCAAGGTGATGCAGCCGGCCAGGCCGGCCCCCGAGCCGATCCCGGCCGGCAGCCAGCGCGGCCTGGCCGTGCTGCGCAAGGCGGTGGACGATGCCTCCGCGCAGCGGCGCTGTTATGCCCGCATGATGACGGTCACGTCGGCGTTTGCCGCCCCGGAGCAAGCGGTCGTGGCCGCCTTCGAGCGCATCGACTACGTCACCGCGGACCCGATCCGCGAGATCGTCGAGGACAACTTGGACCCGGAGCGGGCGCTGGCGGATCACTCCTTTGCCCATCGCCTGCAGATGCGGGCGGGCTGCAGCGTCGTGGTTGGCGCCGGGCCGCTTGCCCTGGGGGCGGACGTCGCCAGCGGCATCCCGTCCGACTCGGAGACACGCGCCGGGCGGGCGCTGGCGTTGCAGGCTCTGGGCGTCGAGTTGGCGCTGGCGGATGGCTTGCCGGCCGATCGGTTGATGCTCGGCGCGGTACCGGACTGGGCCGTTGGTGACGGCGATGCCGGCTCGATCCTGATGGCGGCGTGGCTGCGGAGCCTGGTCTTTCCGGCCCATCGTTTTGTGATTGGGGGATCCGGAAACTGGTTGACGTCGCCCGGCGGGTCGGCCGCGGTGGTTTCGGCGCTTTCCGGATCGGCGGCGTCGCTTGTCGTGGAGCCGGATCTTCGCGGCAAGGTTGGAGTTGCTGCCGCGGACTTGGCTGCGGCGGCCAGGGCTGCGCGGGCGGTGAGGTCGATGATCGGTGACGGTGCGCTACATGGTCCGGCCGTTGAGCTGGCCGAGAGAACGCTGAAGGCGGCAAATGCGGCGCTGGCCCGGTTGGCATCCGAAGGGTGGGGGAGTCTGCTGGGGCCGGACGCCCGAGGCGTCGACGGCGAGCGGCTGGGCCGATCTGCGGTAGTCGAGCGGGCGGACGAGTCCGGTTCCTCCGAGCGGTTGCTCAGAACATTGTTGTGAGGACGCCTACCGTCGGCATGCCGATGCCATTGGGTTGACCACGGTTGCGCCGGCCCCAACGCCTATGCCGACCGGCCGGCGCCAACGTCAACCCCAGCGCCTATGCCGACCGGCCACCGTCCAAGCCGCCGGCCCCAACGCGCCGTTTCTCGCTAATGACAGCGGAGCGAACACGAAACGGAAAGTCCCCCTCGCGAACGCCCGATTCGGCGCCCGGCAACATGCCGCGGGCCCCCGGAGCCGGCTCGGATAGCCTTTGGCGGCTAACAACTGACACTCCGGCCGCTGCACGACGTCTGCATTTCCGCATCTTGTTCGCCCGGCTGTCAATAGGCAGAAACTGGCCACCCGCGAGCGAATACGGTCGCCACCGCCTGCTTCGCCGCCCCGCCTCGGTGCTACCATGCCCGCCGGGACCGGCGGAGAAGCGGTAAGAGGAGACACCCTGAACACGTCAAACGAGCGGGCAATCTCGGTTCTCGGCCGTCGCGTGCCCCTCACGTACTTGCTCGCACTTCTCGCCGCGGTCGCCGCCTGGCTGTTCATCGTGCTCTGGTGCGAGCCGTACGGCCGATGGCCCGGCACGGCAATGGACGCCCATGCCTACTGGCTGGCGCCCGGTGGTTCGGACCCGTATTCCATCGCCTCTGTCGGCACC
>DASVKT010000222.1:0-9672 GCA_036385235.1 Candidatus Limnocylindrales bacterium
GCCAAGCTCCTCGCCAACTGGGTGACAGGGGAATACATGCGCCTGGTCAAGGGCTCGGGCGTTGCTGCGGATCGCGTCGTTCCCTCGGAGCTCGCCGCCCTGGTCAAGCTCGTCGCCGACGGCGCCATTTCGGGGACCAACGCCAAGCAGGTCTTCGCCGAGCATTTCGCCTCCGGAGCCGCCGTGGCCGGGATCATCGAGGCGCGCGGCTTCCGCCAGATTTCGGACGTGGGCGCCCTTGGTGCGGCTGTCGAGCAAGTGCTGGCCGCCAACCCTGCCGCCGTCGCAGACTATCGAGCGGGTACCGGCGCCGCGATCGGCTTCCTCGTCGGCCAGGTCATGAAGGCCACTCGAGGTCAGGCCAACGCGGCCATGGTCCAGACCGCGCTGCGAGAGCGCCTCGACAAGTCCGAATAGCACACAAGGAGCGCGAATGGGCCTGATCAACTTGATTTGTTGGGGCCTCGGAATCGCGCTCATCGCCTTTGGCTATCTGCGGGCCCGAGGTCCGTGGAGCCGCTACCAGGAACTGCGGTCCCAGGAGGCCAACCTGGCCCGCTACGAAGGATGGCGCGGCACCCGTTTGCGCGACGACGGCCCCAGCGCCGCCTCGATCATGGCGGCGGAGTTGCGCCGCAAGGCCCAGATGGCCGGGCTCGTGGCGATTGCCGGTTTCGTGCTGGTGTTCGTGGGGTTTGCGGTTCACTGAGGGGCGCGGGTACTGCCGATGCCGCTGAGTGGGAGGCCGGCGGCGGCTGTGCACAAGCTCTGGCGAATTCCGGCGGTGACGATCCGGTCTCCGCTTCCACCGGCTCAAGCGCTTCAGCGGATCGGCTGGTCTTTCGATGCGCCGCTCGGGCAGTTCATGATGTTCTCACGCCGAGGTCGGGTACTCGGTCGGATCCGGGGAAACCGATTCAAGATGATCATCCGGTCATTTGGAAGCGGCAGATACCCGCGGCCCTACTGCAACGGTGAGGTAGTGCCGGACGGCGATGGTTCGACGATTGAGTGGGACTTCGACATGCTGCCCACCAGGGCCTTCTTCTCGCTCTGGTTCGGATTCCTGGGGTTGGTCTTTCTCCCGGTCGGTGTGACAGTCACTCTCGCGGATCCTCGGCAGGGCCGGTTCCTGCTGACGATCCTCGGGATGATGTTCGCGGGCCTGTTCGCCTTCTGGTGGGTCCGCGCCGATCAAGACCGGGACGCCCGCGAGATCGAGGAAATTCTGACGATGGCGGTCGAGAAAGACTGGTCGAACGGATCGCGGCGCGGGCGGGGGGGAGCTCCCGCGACCGGAGGGCCAGGCACGCGATCTCACGCATGTTCGCATGGTGCGAACATGATTCTGGGGGCGCGGACGGGCGTCGACGTGGACGCCCGAATTCGCAGCCAACGAAGCTCGACCAGCACCGATTTGGCGGTCAAGCCGGGCGCCGGGACCCTGAAGACGCCCGACCGGTGTTGGTCCGGAGTTTCACGAGGCGGATTCCGTCGCTTCCACAGGGGAATCAGCCGCAAGGGCCGAAACCTGTTCGCACTGCGCGAACATACGCAGGATCCCGAGTCATGGCGCCGACGGCCCCTCGCGCCAGCGACCTTACCCCTCGGCGGCGGCCACCCCACCGGCTTGCGCGCGTCTCACCTCGAGCCCATCGAGCAGCGCATCCAGCCAGTACTCAAACGGCAGGGACCAGCGTGCCCGTGAGATCGTCTTGACGATCTCACGGATTACTACGAGTCGTGGTGTTGATTCAGGTCGGCGGGCGACGACGGCATGCGAATCGGCTGGTCGAGTGCCGGAAGGGGCCCAACCCGGGCGAGCATATGGTCCTTTGCGTCTGCCACGGGGTCTAAGGTGGTCGAGGTGACGCATCGAGCGTTCGAACCGGGCACCGGACATCCGAAAGTCGTGAAGACAACCACCAGCCGTGGTATTCCGCAGGATCGCGGGTGTTCCGCCTGAATCGGCATCAATCGATCGGCATCAATCGATCGGCATCAATCGACGAGTCAGGCCGCCCCGCGCCTCTACGTCGCACGTACCGTGCGGCCCTGGGTCAAAGGTGACTCCGTCGATTGGATCGGTCGGGTCGGCGACAACGGCGCATGTCGGTGGGACAATGCGAGAGTCGTCCGCTTTGAGACGGCCTCACACCGAACACTTCCAGGCAGCACGTGCGACGCCGTCCTTCGGGGCGGCGTTGCACATTTGTGGTGGGAGCGTCGCCGGCATCGTCGTGAAGACGAAGGCAGCGGCGGGTATCTGGCAGCTGTACGCACACTCTGACCGCAGCTCAATGGAAACACGGCCCTTCGCAAGCATTGCCATTGCCGCTTACAACTACCTCGCAGTCCCGGACCCCTTCTTCCCACCCCCAGATCTCCGAGCGGCAGCCGAGGAGTTCCTGGCCACGTGCCAGAAACCACACTGAGGGTGTTCGACCTCCGCTACCATTTCGGCTTCGTCGCGACAGCCCGTGCTTGAGACGCGGGGCCGCGGGATCGAGGAGAACCAGGCATGGATGCCCAGACGCTGAAGCAGCGGGATCTTCTGAGTTCGGCGGATCTGACACGCGCCGAGTACGAGCGGGTCTTCGCGACCGCCACTGAGTTGAAGCGCGAGTTCCGCGAGACTCGGCGCCATGCGGCGCAGCCGCTGGGCGGGCGCAATGTGGCACTCATCTTCGAGAAGCAGAGCCTGCGGACGCGGGTGACCTTTGAGGCTGGGCTGAACCAGCTCGGGGGTAGAGCGCTGCATTTAGGGGAGGGGATCGGGTTCGGGGTGCGTGAGAGCGTGTCGGACATCGCCCACAACCTGGAGCGCTGGATCGACGGCATCGTGATCCGGACATTCGACCACTCCATCGTCACCGAGCTGGCAGCGGAGGCGGGCATCCCGGTCTTCAACGCCTTGACGGACGACGAGCATCCGTTCCAGGCGCTGGCGGATCTGCTCGCCATGCGCGAGCACTTCGGCGGCCTTGAGGGCAGGGTGCTGACGTTCATCGGCGACGGCAACAACGTTTTCCACTCACTGGCCTTGGCCGGCGCCACGATGGGCATGGAGATTCGGCTGGCTCATCCGGCAGGTTTTGGGCCCAACGCCGAGATCCTGGCCAAGGCGGACGCGCTGGCCGCTGCGTCGGGTGGCAAGATCGTCGTCGGACACGATCCGCGCGAGATGGCGCCCGGGTCGGATGCGCTATATACGGACGTGTGGGTTTCGATGGGCCAGGAGGAGCAGTCGCACGCCAGGTTTGCGGCGTTTGCCGGTTACTGCGTCGACTCGGGTCTGCTGGACCTTGCTGGCCCCAATTCCGTCGCGATGCACTGCCTGCCGGCCCATCGCGGCCAGGAGATAACGGCGGACGTGCTCGACGGCCCCAGAAGCCTTGCGCTCGACGAGGCCGAGAACCGACTACACGTCCAGAAGGCGTTCCTGGTGGAGTCGCTGGGGCGCTGAGCCGGCTCTCGCGGACGGCCTCGAATTGCCGGTGGGGCACCTGGCGTAGGAGTACCAGAGGCTGGATTTCGCCTCAGGTACCCGAGACGCGCGGACCGCCAGAAGTCATGATGTGCATATGACGGACGATCTATACGAGCGCTACAAAGAAGCACTGCGGGTTGGCCATGTTGCCGTCCTGCGCGGCGCGCTCGAAGAGGCCCTGAAGGCGTACCGAAACGCCGCTTCCATCGCTCCGTCGCGAGCTTTGCCTCACACAAGTTTGGGCGGCGTTCTCCTGCACCTGGGTCACCTGGAGGAGGCGCTCGTGGAATATGCGGCTGCCGTTGCTCGCGCGCCGCATGACGAAGGAGCACTGCTCGGACAGGCCGAAGCTCTGACGATGGCCGGGCAGCGAGTCGATGCGGCTCTGGCGCTCGATCATGTTTCGGAGGTCCAGGAGGCGTCCGGCCGACTGCCCGAATCCGCCGACACGCTGCGGCGAGCCCTCGAACTGCACGAGACGCCTGAGCGGTCGCGCCATCAGCGCGGCTTGTTGCGCGAGATACGATTGTCGGAGGGCGATCATGCCGCCGAACAGCTGTTGGCGCGAGCACTCCGCCTTCGCGATGAGCCGGCGGAGACACCGGCCGAGGGCGATTGGCCGAGTCTCTCGACTGCGGCTGCGTCTAGAGCCCTGCGGCTCTCGTCGCTGCCGCTCAACGCGCCGCTCAACGCGCCGCTCAACGCGCCGCTCATCGCGGAACCTGCGGCCGAGACGGCCGAAGCCGTTGTCGAGCCTGCGGAAGCGGCGATCGAACCGGTCGGCAGGCCGGTTGAAGAGCCCGTGGAGCCCAAGGCGCAGGTCGCCGATATCGGATGGCCATCGGAGGATCTGGCGGCGGCCCGCGCAGCAGGCGAACTCGCAGCCCCGGATAAAGCCGCGGCGTCGTCCGTAACCGCCGCCGCGGCCGACTGGCCTGCGGTAGATCTCGCCCAGCTGTTGACCTGGAGGGGCGCCGTCGCCCCGGCGCCCGAGCCGGCCGACGATTCGTCCGACGGCGACGATTCGTCCGACGGCGACGGTTCGGACGCGGAGGGGCCCACCGAGGCGGAGCCGGAAGCTGTGCCGGCAGCCGCAGCAGAAGAGCCCCTTTCCGCCGAAGCGACGGAGCCGGTAGCCGAGCCGGCCGCGGTCGAAGCCATTGACGAACCCGCGGCTGCAGCCACAGCCGTTCCAGCGGAGCTCAAGCCGTTTCTGGCCGCAGTCGGCGTCATGGAAGGCAAGTTCGACGCAGACACGCCGCTCGGGACCGTCGGCGAAAGCCAGCACCAGCCCACCGGCGACGAGTTGCTGGCGGCGTCGGAAGCTGCGGAGTCGTCCGGCGACAGCACTACGCTGCGTTCACTCCTCCTTTGGACCGCTCGTGCGTACGCCCGCGAAGGGCGTTTCGAGGCTGGGCTGGATGCCACTCACCGGCTACTGGCGCGTGCCCCGGGTGATGTGGACGCGCATCTCGTCCTCGTGGAGCTGTACGTCGCCCGCGACTGGAACAACCTGGCGGCGGAAAAGCTGGTCCTTCTCGGCCGCTTGGCCGAGCTGAACAACGATCAGGCCACACGCCAGCGGCTCTGTGGAGTGGCTACTCGCGTATTCCCCAACGACGAGCGACTCTCCTCGCTCTGTGCGTAACCGGACGGGACGCCTGGCCTACACCGCGCGGATGACCGCCAGGATCAGCTGAGATCACCCCTCGGCGGTATACACTAGTTTTCGATGCCACTGATAAATTCCGCGCTCGACCAGGTCAGCCTGAATGTTGTGGCCGATGTTGCGATTACGGCCCTCCTGATCTATTGGCTCTTCAGCCTGATCAGGGGAACGCGCGCGGTTCGGCTGGTCGTCGGCGTGTGCCTCCTGCTGTTGGTCTACGGGGCGGCGCTCACCTTCGATCTGCAGTTACTTAAGGTGATCCTCCAGACGAGCGCCTATGTCGGCCTTTTCGCCCTGGTGGTTGTCTTCCAGCCGGAGCTTCGGCGGGCGCTCGATCGAATCGGGCGGCTGGGCTCGCTCGGCTGGCTCATTTCGCCGGCCGAACAGTCGATTGCGGTCCATGTGGCTACCGAAGTCGCCAGTGCCGCGGAGCGATTGTCTCGCGAAGGGCACGGCGCCCTGATCGTCATGGAGCGAGAGACGGGCCTGCAGGAGATCGCAGAGAACGGAGTGATGCTCCACGCCGATTTATCGGCAGATCTGCTGGTGACCCTGTTCTGGCCCAAGACGCCGCTTCACGACGGCGCGGTCGTCATTCGCGGCGACAGGCTTCTGGCCGCCGGGGCGCTGCTGCCGTCGGCTGAAACCACCATTCCGCTGGAGAGATTCGGTACGCGGCACAAGGCCGCCCTCGGCATCACGGAGACGACGGACGCCGTGGTGGTGGTCGTGTCCGAGGAGAGTGGCCAGATCAGCCTCGTTGAGCGGGCTCGCATCGTTCGGAACCTTGACGAGCCGAAGCTGGCTCGCGCCCTGGCTGCGCTATTGCGGCCACAGACTGCCGGCGGAATCTTCAGGCCGGACCGGAGGCGGCAGCCTCGTCGTGTGGGTCCGACAGTTCGCGAGTTGGCTCGCCGGGTCCGGTTCGGCGGTTCGGGTCGGATGAGCGGCGGCGGGGCCGGCGGTTCGGTCGGGCCGCGCGCGACCGCCGCTGCGGACGTGCCCACTGCCGACGGGGAGGAGCAGGCCTCTTGATCAAGAAGATCGGGCGATTCATCGTCCACAACTGGCCGCTGAAGGTTGGCGCCGTTCTGCTCGCGTCAATCCTCTATGTCGGCATGGTCGCCCTGCAAACGAACACGACGTGGCCCGGATCCGTCGCAGTGGATGCAGTCAATCAACCGGCAGCCGCGTATCTTGTTCAGCCGGACCCGATGCCGCAGGTCGGCGGCATCCGCTACATCGCCCCGTCCGACGTGCCCATCTCGCAGTCCAGCTTCCGGGCCACGATAGATCTCGCCAACGTCAAGGTGAGCGAGTCGCAGTCCTGGGTGCGGATCCAGCTGCTTGCGACGGACCCACGTATCCAGATCATCGACTATCAGCCACAACAGGTCCGGGTAGAACTGGACCCGATCGTCCACAAGACGGTTTCAGTCCAGGTCGTGACCGGGGCCGTTCCTTCCGGTCTGCAGCCTGCCTTCCCGGTCATCAGTTCGCCGACCGTGGACGTATCCGGTGCTGCTTCGTATGTGCGGCGTGTTTCGTACGCGGAGGCGCGAGTGCGGGTTGACGCGTCCGGACTGGATGTCGACCAGAACGTCGACCTGGTCGCTCGCGACGCATCCGATGCCATTGTCAGCAACGTGACCTTCGATCCACACATCGTCAATATCAAGATGCAGATCGGGAGCCAACTCCAAGCTAAGCCCGTGGCGGTCCATCCCAACGTGGTCGACTCGCCGGCAGCTGGCTACTACATCGCGTCCATTACGGTCACTCCGCCCGTTGTCTCCGTGAGAGGCCAGGCCGACGCACTTGCCCAGTTGAAGGGCAGCGTCGGCACCAAGCCGATCTCCGTGGCCGGGGCCACCAGCGACGTCTCAGTGAACGTTGTCCTGGATCTGCCGAACGGCGTTACCGCGGACGCAGCGACGCCCATCGTGGTCGTGATCCACTTGCAGGCTCAAACCTCCACGCGCAGCTTGACCGTGGGAGTGGTCCAGCAGGGAGCCAAGTCGGACCACGTGTATGTCCTGTCCACTCTGAGCGTCACCGTGACGCTCGGTGGCGATACTGCCGCGCTCAACGCTCTCGATACGTCAGCGCTGGTCGCAAACGTTAATGTGGCGACTCTGGGCCCTGGCACCTTCACCGTTACCGTAACGATCTCGGTGCCGCCCGGCATCAAGGTCGTCGCCATGAGCCCCAGTCAGATTACGGTTACCGTCACGGTCGTCGCGTCACCTTCCCCATCCCCATCTACAGCAGCCCCTTAGGAGCCAGATTTGCCCCGACTCTTCGGCACAGATGGAATCCGTGGCATCGCCAACGTAGACCTGAAGCCCAACACCGCATATGCCCTCGGCCGGGCCACTGCCCACCGGATGGCGGGCGCCGGGCGGCCGATCGTTGTCGGTCAGGACACGCGCCGATCCGGTGACATGTTTGCGGCGGCCATCGTCGCGGGCGCTACGAGCATGGGTGTGGATGTCCATCTCGTGGGCGTCGTCCCGACCCCTGCCCTCGCCTACATCACGGCCGCCGGCAAGTTCGCGGCCGGGATCATGGTTTCTGCGTCGCACAATCCGGCTCGCGACAACGGCCTGAAGGTTCTCGACGAGAACGGCCTCAAGCTGGACGAGGACGTTGAGGACGATCTGGAGCAGCTGATCTGGACCGCCGACGAACTCCCCGGCGCCGCCGGTGATGCATTGGGCCTGGCTATTCAGGATCGCGATCTGTTCGGCCTCTATGTCGATAATCGGCTCAAGCTGGCCGGGGCCATTTCGACCAAAGTCCACGTCGTGGTCGACTGTGCCAACGGGTCGGGTGGAATGGCCGCGGTGCAGATCCTCGAAGCCACCGGGGCGCGGGTCGATGTGTTGTTCAACGATCCGGACGGAACCAATATCAATGCCGGCTGCGGAGCCACGGCGCCCGCGGTTCTGGCCAAGGAAGTGGTGGCGCGTGGCGCGGACGTGGGCTTTGCCTTGGACGGCGACGCCGATCGGCTGATCGCCGTGGATGCCGCAGGCCTTGTTGTCGACGGCGACGCCGTCCTCGGCATCCTGGCCCTGGAGCGCCTTGCCGAGAATCGCCTGCCGAACGGCGCGCTCGTCGTCTCAATCCTTTCGAACGGCGGCCTCCAGAAGACCATCGAAGACGCTGGCGGACAGATCATTCGGACGCCTGTCGGGGACAAGTACATCTTCGAAGGGATGCAGGTCAACGGCGCCGGACTGGGTGGCGAGAAGAGTGGCCACGTCATCATCCTGGAGCATTCCAGCAGCGGCGACGGCATCGTCACCGCCCTGGAACTGCTGGCGGTTATGGCCAGAACCAAGCGCACTCTGGCGGACCTGGCGGCTCAGATTCCGCTTCTTCCGCAGCAACAGCGAGCCATTCCGGCCCGCCACAAAGACCAGTGGGAGGGCGACCCAATCATCCGAAAAGCCATCGCCGCGGCGGAGGCCAAACTCGGCGCCGGTGGGCGCGTTGTGGTTCGGCCGTCGGGCACGGAGCCATCCATCAGGGTCATGGTGGAGGGTCCGGAGGCGGACCTCGTGGTTCGGCTGGCCGACGAATTGGCTGCTCTGGCGGGGGAGCGGCTAAACTAGCGGCCTTCGTGACGACCAGGGTCTGCCAGACCGGGAGTGAAATACATGTGTGGAATCGTCGGCTACACCGGGCCACGAGAGGCCGGCCCCGTCCTTCTTGATGGGCTGCGCCGCCTGGAATACCGCGGCTACGACTCCGCAGGCATCGCTCTCGTCACGGAAAATGGGGATCTCTTTGTCGAGAAGCGGGCCGGCAAGGTGGCCGTTCTGACTGACGCCCTCGGCGCTGATACGCCCAGTGCCGGCATTGGCCTGGGTCACACGCGCTGGGCCACGCACGGCCGCCCAAGCGATCTCAATGCCCATCCGCATTCCGATTGCACCGGCCGCATCACCGTCGTACACAACGGAATCGTTGAGAACTTCCGCGAGATTCGTGACGAGTTGGTGGCCGGCGGCCATACCCTCCAGTCCGAGACGGACACGGAAGTGGTGGCGCATCTCGTGGAGGACGCCTACAAGGGCGATCTCGCAGATGCCGTACGCGTCGCGCTGAGCCGCCTTGAAGGTGCCTACGCCCTGGTCGTGATGCATCGCGATGAACCGCATCGGCTCGTGGGCGCGCGTCTGAACGCGCCTCTGATCGTGGGCGTGGGAGAGGACGAAAGTTTCGTCGCCTCCGACGCGGCGGCGATTGTGGCCTACACCAAGCAGGTTATCTTCCTGGCCGATGGCGATGTCGCGGATCTGACGCCCGGAACGGCCACGATCACGGACTGCACCGGCGCGGTCGTGGACCGGCCGATAGACATCATCCCGTGGTCCGCCGAAGCGGCCGAGAAGGGCGGATACGCCCACTTCATGCTCAAGGAGATCCACGAGCAGCCCGAAGCACTCACCGCCGCCATGACGGGCCGACTCAGGGGTGAGACGGTCTGCCTCGAAGAACTGGA
>DASVKT010000223.1:0-6666 GCA_036385235.1 Candidatus Limnocylindrales bacterium
CGCCGGTCAGACTCTGTCCCGGATCGACGCCCGCGCGAAACCGCCTCGCAAACGGTTCGCGGCTCCCCTATCTTGAGAGAGACACGCGGCCGGCACCGGGGTCATGGTCGTTCCATAGCCCAAACGTCGGATAGTCCAGGACGGTCGCGGTGGGCTAGGGTGCACGTCATGGAAGAGACCAACCGCATTTGCCCCTGGTGCTCCACCCCGATCCCATCCAGCGCCGATGCCTGCCCCAAGTGCAACGCATTGGTTGAGGGCGCGATCGCGAAGGATCTGCCGGGCCTGGTCATCGTGGATCCCACGACCAAATTGGACGTGCCGGATGAAAGCATCATTCCCGACGTGGTCGACCCCACAGCCTGGCTGTTGGCCGGCAACGACGGCGCTCTGGCCAGCGAAACCGCCTTCGAGCGGCCAAGCGAGGCAGTTCGCCTCGAGATGCGCAAGATGGAACTTGAGACCCAGATCGAGAATGCCGGCTCCGTCGTTATGAACCCAACGGGCGACGAGGCCATCGAGGTCAACGCCCCTTCAGTGGAGGCACTGGAGGCTCTGGAAGCAGGGCTCCTGGACGAGACCGGCCCGGCCGGCGAGACCGATTTGGAAGAATTGGCCGCGCCGTGGGAAGACCCGGAGTTGGAGCATCGCGTCGCCCAGTGGAGCGCCGTGGACCCCAACAAGCAGTAGGCCTGCACTCCGGGCCCCTCGTAGGGCATATGACCACCTCGCCGTGGCCCCCTCGGTGACTTGACGCTTCGGGTCCGGCGGGACTACCTTCGGCCGATGCGGCGTCGAATTGCGTCTTTCCTCGTGCTGACAGTCTTGATTTGGCTGCCCGCGGTCTCGACCGTGGCCCCGGCGCGAGCCGCGTCCGCGTGCACCTCGTGGAGCAGCACACGAATTCCGCCGACAACGATCCGCGTATACCGGACGGCCGGATCCCACGCGGGCACCGTCCAGGCGGTGGACTTCCGGAGCTACGTCGGCGTCGTGATGGCATCGGAGTGGTACAACACGTGGCCGAGCGCAGCGCTCCAGGCCGGTGCCATGGCGGTCAAGGAATACGCCTGGTACTACGTGGCTCATCCGCGCGGCTACAGCGTCGGCGGCAACTGCTACGACGTCATCGACAACAGCAACGACCAGATCTACTACCCGGAGGGCCCCACGCCCAGCGCCTCGCAGCAGGCCGCCATTGACGCCACCTGGTACGAGTCCATCACAAAGGGCGGCTCGCAGGTCATGACCGGCTATCGACCCGGCACCGTTCTGCCGTGCGGCGCGGACGCAGACACGCACCACCTCTTCCAGTGGAGCTCCTACTACTGCGCCGCTTCCGGTCTCAACTCCGATCAGATTCTCCAGACCTACTACGGCCCGGGGCTGACCATATGGAAGCCGCCGGCCAAGCCGGACGTGGTCTTCGCGTCGCCCGGCGGCGGCAACGGCACCGGAACCGTGACTTCCGTGGGAACTGCCACGGTCGCCTGGATCGAAGAGCCCACGAACGGGACCACGATCACCGCCCGCCACATCGCCCTTCAGATGGCAGCGCCGGTCAACGGCAGTTGCACGGTGGATAGATGGCTGCCGTCGTCTCCGGCATGGACCTCGACGGGCGCCTCCCCGAAGACAGCCACGGGCCTCAAGCAAGGCTACTGCTACCGCTTCGTTGTGGGCCTGACGGACTCGACCGCCAGGACGACCTATACGGCGTCCTCGGTTATGCGAATGGAAAAGGCCGCGCCGGTTGCCGCCTTCACGAATCCGGCCAACGGCACGGCTGCGCCATACGCGAACACCACCGCCACGATCCAGTGGACGGAGACTTCCGCGCCGGGCACAACGATCTCCACGCGGACGCTCACTCCAGAATCCGCTGCCCAAACGACGCCCGGGAGTTGCGCCGGCGCCACGTGGGCGTCGGGCACGGCCAGCCACCCGGCATCCGGCGCGGTCAGTTCCGGGATGATCCACTACTACTGCTACCGCTGGAGGGTGACCCTCATGGACTCAGCCGGCCACAGCGGCACATGGCTCTCGGGAGTCCTGATCGAGCCCGCCTCCTGACGTCGGCACATCGCCCGTCGGCACATCGCCGAACCAAGCGATCGTCGGCGAGGTCTGAACTAATGGAATCGGTACGCCGCTAGCGATCCCCTCCCCTCCGGCGTACGATGGCCACTGCCAGATGTCGAGGGGCAGCGAATCCTCGCCTAGTTCGAGGTGATCGAAATGGATACCAACGAGCAGCCCGGTGAAGGCGATCCGACCGGCGGTAGCAACCGCGGTCAGCAGGCCCGCGAACTTGGTGAGCGATGGCTCGGCCAACTCCAAGTCATGATCGAAGAGGCCCGAAAGACCGGCGGCCCGATTCTGCGCGACGTCGCCGCCAAGGCCGCCGAGCTTGCCGCAGTCGCGGCCGAGAACGCCGGGCCGGTTGCCCACAAGGCCGCCAACGTTACCGAGTCTGTTGGTGACAAGCTGGCCGCCCGAAGCAAGGACCTGGCCGCAGATCTGCGCAAGGCCGCCGAGGCAGGCCGCCAGGCAGCTGCCGCCGGGGATGCCGCCGGGGATGCCGCCGAAGAGCCGAAGTCGGAAGAGCCGCCGTCTGAAGACGAAGCCAAGGGCTAGTCACCCGGCCGCCGGTCAGCCGGCGCTGGTAATTCGCGCTCGAAAGACCTCCGAACCGTCGTCGCGGCTGAGCCGATAGGCCCAGCCGTCTTCGACCTGCCACGTCCGGCCGGTCAGCAGGTTGTCCCGCTCCGCGGCCGCGACGAAATCGATCTCGTAGCGCCGTGGAGTCTCCGCCAGCAGCGAACCCTGGCCAACGGCCTCCAGCGCCTCTTCGAGATAGTCGATGTAGACGCTGTTGTTGACGTGGCCCAGAGGATCCAGATCGCGCCGGCGAACTCTGAACGTGTGCTCGGCGGCGGCCGGCGGCGTCTCCGGCAGGGCCAGCTTGAACATCTCAAAGGTGGCCGTCTTGTCGGCTACAAAGCCCATCATCTCGTCCGGAACTCGGGCGGGAACGCCCTTCTCGTTGGTCATGACCCAGTCGATCTCCAAGGCGGCCAACAGCGCGCCCGACTCACCGCGGACCTCGCTGTGTCGGTGCGCCCCGATCCGGCGGTAACCGGTCACCTGCGTGGTCATGAACGCAAGCTCGTACGTGCGGATCGGCTCGAGGATTTCCAGCCGCACGGACCGGACCAGCCAGAAGAGGCCACGCCGGCTATACCAATCCCGCCCGAAACCCAGCAGCGTCGAATGCTGCCAGGCGGCATCCGCGGCCCAGGCCAGGTAGATCGCCGTACGGATAGTCTCGGAGCCGGTGGCTTCTTCGAAGCGGACGCGATACGGGCGAACGATGCGGTAAGGCAGCTGGTCCGTCAGGACGTCGAGCGGCTCCACCGCGGCGCTCACCGAGCGGCCTGCCCCAACTCATCCAGCGACTCGAGGGCGATGAGCCGGGTTCCGGCATGTTCTGCGGTGGCCCGGTCCAGTCGCACTTCGCATGAGCTGCACGAGTCGAAGACCACGATCGCGACGGCGAGCTTGATTTCCTCATCTGCGGCGTGGGCCCGGGCATCGTCGAGCTGGTTGAGGACGTCGGCATTGATGCCGCGCGCGCCCCACTTGCAGTCGTAGACTTCCGGCCTCGCTTCCGACTCGACGGTCACGTCGTAGGGATGGATCTCCGCCCGGACGCCATCGAAGAGGACGCGCCGCTCTCGACGGACGGGCGCGTCCGGCCCGACCCGGCCGGCCAGCAGCCGGGCCGTCAGTTCCTCCACGAGGGCGCCGCGGTACTGGCTTCGAGCCGCCTCGCCGCGCTCCGCAACCTCCAGCGACGCGGCCAACACCTGGTTCGCATGATCCCGCAGGGCCGCGTCCACACCCTCGCCAAAGAGTGCCGGAAACATCCGCCGCCACGTCTCAGCGTCCGTCCGCTCGCCGTTCATGGCCGCTCGGGCAAGCAGCCGCTCCCCGGCGGTGGCCTTGACCAGCAGAGTGGCAGCCCGGGCAACGAGTGGATCCGCCTGGATGCCCGCATAGACAACGGCCCGGGCATCCTTGGCCGCATCCTGAAATCTCATCGAAAGCCTCTCAGCGCGCCGAAGGGCGAGTCGTCGTCCGCGTCCGCCGCAAGCACTCGGCCCGCGGCGCCGCCGCCTCGCGCGCCCTCGCCGGCCGCCCCGTCCACGTCACCGCCCAGCGCCAGCCCCACGACATGCGGGAACGTGGACAACCAGTCGATGGCCCTGTGCGGATCCGTGATCAGGCCGATCTCCGCGATCGCCTCATCCACGGCCGCGACCTGCGCTGCGGCAAGGACGCGGCGCGGAACCGGCTCCGCCAGGGATCGGATGCCGGGCAGGTATAGGTCCACGAGGTCCGTGACGTACTGCCACTCGTCCTCGATGGTCTCGGCTAGTTCGGCCAGGGTCGAGTATGCCTCGGCCGCGCGCTCGACGACTTCGGCGGCGGTCGCGGTGCTGGATTGTTCGGGGTCGGTCACGGCACAAGCGTACCGGGAGTGGGGCTCATCGGCTCGCCGCGACGAATAGGCCGCGACAGCAAGCGCCAATCGATCTACGGTTATGCGGAACCGCATGGCATCCCGGTTCGCCGCGTCCACGCGGCCGGCCCGCTACGGATCGGAGGATGAGATGGACCTGGGGCTCAAGGGTCGAAATGCACTCGTTGGTGGCGCTTCGGCGGGGCTGGGTCGGGCGACGGCCGAACGGCTCGCCTCGGAGGGCTGCAAGCTGGCCCTGTGGTCTCGCGGCGGTGACGCGCTGGAAAAGGCGGCCGAGGAGATCCGAAAACTCCATTCGGTGGTTGTCGTGACGATCGCCGGCGACGCGGCCGATCCCGAAACGGCTGCCAAGGTCGTCTGGCAAGCCGAGCGAAGCCTCGGGCCTATCGACATCGCCATTCTCAACGCCGGCGGCCCAATCGCAGTCGACGCCGTCAAGACGGACATGGACGAGTGGCGCCGCTCGTTCCAACTGCTGGCCCTCACCCCAATCGAGCTGGCGACGATGCTGCTGCCCGGGATGCGCCAGCGCGGTTTCGGCCGCATCGTCTCGATCATGTCGTCCGGCATCCGCCAGCCGATCCCGAACCTCGCCTACTCCAACGCCTGCCGGAGCGCGCTCGCGGCCTGGCTGAAGACCATCTCCGCCGACGTCATCGCCGACGGCGTGACCGTCAACGGCGTGATCCCCGGCCGCATCGACACAGCCCGAACCGCCGCCCTGGACAAGGCCCGGGCTCTCAAGGAAGGCACAACGGAAGAAGCGGTGCGTGCCGCCATGGAGAAGAGCATCCCCGCCGGCCGCTACGGCAACCCGGACGAGCTTGCGGCCTACGTGGCCTGGCTCTGCTCGGAAACGGCCTGCTACCAGACCGGCACGTTCGTCCCGATCGACGGCGGGATGTTGCGAGGCATGCCGTAGGGCGCGTAGACGGTGAAAGCCAGGAACCCGTGGCTCAGCTCCCTGGCGCGGCCTGTCTAGGTTCCCGATCCGCCTTTCCTCGGCGGTTCCCCGAGAATCGGACACCGAAGTTGCGTTTGTCCGGTACAGCCGGACAACTTTGCCACCGTACGAGGCTTGACACTGCGGCGTCCGTGCCCCGAAGGCGTCTGACGGCCAGAAAGCGTCGCCAACGGCCATCGAAGAGCGTAATCGAGGCCAAATCGCCAGCCCGATCGCCCGGTTCGAGCTCGCCCGGACTCGAACCTTGCGTCTGTGGTCGATTCTGTCCGGTACAGCCGGACAAACGCAGGATCGCGCCACGCTCCGACGAGCGGCGACGAGCGGCGACGAGCGGCGACATCCGAACGACCGGGCAAGGATGGCGAACCGGCGATTCTTCTGCGGGTCGGGGCGAGAGGACTAGAGCCGACACGCCGTCGCCATCTTTGCTGATCCCGGTCGCGAACATACCGAGCTACGTTGGTCGGGTCTGGAAGACGGCTTAAGGGCGTTCCTTCCAACCCCCGTAACAAGGTCGCGGCGGGCAAGTGGCCTCATACGACGCTACATACTTGGCTGTGGGGGTCAGAAACCTGGATCTGATCATTCCAGTATCCAGACAGTTGCGAATCTGAGTTGATTGATCCCCATGGGGTCACCATCCGGTTCAGCAAAGGGATCACCGACAAGACCGGTCGACAATCCCGGATGAATCGCCGGTGGAAACCGCGAGACGAATGTCACCGCGGACGATTGGAATCTCACCGGGAAAATCGCGCTCGCCCACCTGACTGAGTTCCCGGACTACTACACACGTCTGGCTGTACTGGAGCGCGAGGCAGCCGCCAAATTGAGCGCACGGAAGTAGCGCAGCGATCCCTCGGGATTCCTGGACCGATCGGCGTACCGATGCCGATCGGTCCAACGGGATCGAACCCTAGACTTGACCGGAAGAGCGTCCGCCTGCAAGCATCCGGTACGCCGCGACCACCACGACGCCACCGATCACGGCAACCACGATGCTCTCGGGGTTGATACCGGTCACGTCGGCGACCTTCAGGACTGTGCCGGCCAGGTAGCCCCCGACGACGGCCCCGACGATGCCGAGGAGGATCGTGGCGATGACTCCTTCCGAGCCACCCATGATCATGTTTGTGATGAAGCCAGCGATCGCCCC
>DASVKT010000224.1:0-6110 GCA_036385235.1 Candidatus Limnocylindrales bacterium
ACCGACGCCGAGGGGATCCTGATTCTCCCGGCCGGTACCAAGCTCGGCGTGCAGCTTTCGGACATGTACGGCGACGTAGTTCTGGACGTTGACGTCAAGCCGAACCGCGGCGACGCCCTTTGCCTCATCGGCCTGGCGCGCGAAGTGGCCGCAGCGACCGGAGCCACGATCCGTTGGCCGCAGATCAAGGTTGAGGAGACCGGCGGCCCCGTTGCCGATCGCCTCAAAGTGGAGATTCGCAACCCTGAGCTGTGCAGCCGTTTCGTCGGTCGCTGGATCAGCGGGGCGAAGATCGGCCCCTCGCCGGACCAGATCCAGATGCGGCTCCAGGCCGCCGGCATGCGCCCGGTCAGCAACGTCGTTGACGCCGCAAACTACGTCATGCTTGAGCTGGGCAAGCCCACGCACACGTTCAACGGCGCCGCGGTCAAGGAAGGCACGATCATCGTGCGCCTGGCCCGGCCCGGCGAGAAGCTGGAAACACTCGACCACGTCCAGCGCGACCTGACTCCGGACACTCTGATCATTGCGGACCCGTCCGGCCCCATCGGCATCGCCGGCGTCATGGGCGGCGCGGACAGCGAGATCACGGATCAGACCACCGAAATCGCGATCGAGTCGGCCATCTTCGACCCTGTCAGCATTCGACGGACCGGCCATCGGTATGCCCTGCGATCAGAGGCCAGCCTGCGTTTCGAGAAGGGCCAGGAGAATCGCCTCGCCCGCATCGGCGCCGACCGCGTGGCCCAGCTGACCCTCGCCTGGGCCGGTGGCTCATGCGCAAGCGGCGTTGTCGACACGGCTCCGGCGGAACCCGCGCAGTCCCACCTGGCCTTCCGGCCCTCCCGAGTTGCCCGGCTGCTCGGCGATGCCGTCCCGACTGCCGATCAGCGCAAGCTCCTCGAGCGCGTCGGCATCGTGACCGAATCTGCGGCCGCCGGCTCCACGATCACCCTCGCGGTGGAGCCGAAGCCACTCACTGTGGCGGCCGGCGACGAGGAAGTCCTCCTGGCCCTGGTGCCGTCCTGGCGCCGCGACCTCGCCATCGAGGCGGACGTGGCCGAGGAAGTAGCCCGCGTCCGCGGCTACGAGACGACCCCGGCTCATCTGCCGGACACGCTCATGCCCGCCTATCGGCCGTCACCGCTCAAGGTGCGTAACGCCATTCGCGAACTGCTCGCCGGCTCCGGCCTCAGCGAAGTCGTGACTCACGCTCTGGTTTCGCCGGAGCATGAATCTCGCCTTATGTGGCCCGTCGACGCCCCGGATCGCGCAATTCCGGACCCCGAGATCGGCGAAACGATCGCCGTTACCAACCCGCTCTCCTCGCAGCACTCAGTCCTGCGCCGTCACGTCGTCGCCAGCCTGCTGGACGTCCTTTCCGTGAACGAGCGGCAGGGCCGCTCCGACGTTGCCATCTTCGAGATCGGCAACGGCTACGGCCGGGTAGGGGACAGGCCCACGCAGTGGACCCGCCTCGCCTTCCTGCTGACCGGCGCCGCGACCCAGCCCGGTTGGAATAGCGTTGCCCGCAACTACGACCTCGACGACGCCAAGGGCCTAGTGGAGATGCTCTGCAAGCGCCTGGCGCTGCCGGAGCCTAACTACAAGGCCGACGAGCGCGGCTACCCATTCCATCCCGGCCGCGCCCTCTCCGTGGCGGAGAAGTCGGCAGATCAGATCCTGGCCGGCTCCGTGGCGGAACTCCACCCGGATGTGATTGCCACATGGGACCTGCGCAACCAGCGCGTCATCGTCGGGGAGCTCGCGATCACGGGCTTGACCCAGGGTGTGCTGCCGCGCATCCACGTCACTCCGATCGGCCGCTTCCCAGAAGTCGAGCGAGATCTGGCGGTCATCGTGATCGAGAGCCACACCGCGGCCGAGGTCGAGAGCGTCATCCGCCGCAATGGGGGCGAGCTTCTGCGAGGGGTCCGGGTCTTCGATCTCTACCGCGGCACGCCGCTGGCGGCAGATGAGAAGAGCCTGGCCTTCCGCATGGTCTTCGGCTCGAGTGAGCGAACGCTGACTGAAGTCGAGATCGAGACGGCCGTGACGTCCGTTCGCGATGGCCTGGAGGCAGACCTGAGCGCCCGCATCCGAAGCTAGGCCGCCGTCTGCGGCTTGCATTGATAGGCTGGCTTCGGCACTGCTAACCTAGCTCTGAAAACCGACCTGGTTGTCGGAACCACCGCCGGGCGGAGGCACTCTCGTGGACTTTAGCGCAGTATTGAAGGGCGAACCCGTCGCCGACGTGGTAGTGCTGATTGGTTTCGGTCTCTTCCTATTACTGGGATTTGCGCAGGGAGCGATCCGTCGCCTGCTCGGCATCGGCGTCGCAACCGCCGCCTTCGTGATCGCCGCGAATCTTCGTGACCAACTCGGCGGCTTCTTCGCCAACAACTGGAAACAGTTCGACCTCGGCTACAACCAGTTGATCGCATTCCTGATCATCTTCGTAGCCGTGCTGGTCATCGGGAACATCCTCATCGAGGTCACCTACAAGCGCGTGGTGTTCTCGGCTCGGCACCCAGTTGTGGACGAAGTAATCGGCGGCCTGCTCGGCCTGATCGAGGGCTTCATGCTGCTGCTGTTTGTCGTAATCATCTTCAACTCGTACAAGTTGCCTGATGCCCAACCGGGCGACATATCGCAGCTCCGCGATTTCCAGAATGCGGTTGTCGGCCAGTCTCAGGTGGCTCACTGGGTCCGGGTAGCCATTGCTCCGGCCTTTGTCCACCTGATCGGTGTTCTGCTGCCGGCCGAACTGGTATCACTCTTCCCCTGAGCACCGCCGGCCGTTCTGCGCCCTTTCCACGCGGCTTTCTGACAGGCGATACGCCGGGCGCGGCCCGAGCGCTGATCGGCGCACGGTTGACACGTGGCAGTGGTCCGGATGCGTGCTCAGGGCGAATCATCGAAGTGGAGGCATACATCGGGCAGGAGGACCTAGCTTCTCACGCCCGAGTCGGCCGGACCACCCGCAACGCCGTCATGTTTGGACCTCCCGGAGCCGCCTACGTGTACCTTGTCTACGGCATGCACAACTGTCTCAACGTCGTCACCGAGGCCGAGGGCCGGCCCGCGGCGCTGCTGATTCGCGCTGTGGAGCCGGTCGCCGGGGTCGATTGGATGCGAGCCGCGCGTCGGGCCGGGTCCCGCGCCGCGGCCCAGGACCACAGCAGACTCGACGCCCTCCCGTCGTCTCGCCTTGCGGCCGGCCCGGGTCTCGTCTGCGCGGCCTTCTCCATCGACCGAAGTCAAAACGGCACCGATCTGTGCGATCCAGCCTCCGACTTGCGGCTGGAGATTGCGCCCGATGACGACGAGCTTCCGATTGAGACGGGGCCACGCGTCGGGATCGCCTACGCACCCGAGCCGTGGTTGAGCATGCCCTGGCGGTTCTTCGTTCCGAATAGCCCAGCGCTATCGGTGGCGAAGTGACCACTAGAGAGGCAAAGACGGCCGAAAGGCGCCACGGTACCCCCGCGGCCACCCCGGCCACCCCGGCCGCGCCCGCGGCCATGGACCCGCGCTCCCTCGCCATCCTCGAGTACGAACTGGTCAAGGCGCGCCTTGCCGCCGCCGCGGGCTTCGGGCCGAGCCAGCGCCTGGCCCAGGCCCTGGTGCCATCCACCGATCCCGTGCTGGTCGCCCGCGGCCTGGAGGAAACAACTCAGACACGGGCTTTCGTGGCCAGCCATCCAGGTGCAGGCATCGGCGGCAGCAAGGACATCGGGCCGTGGCTGGAACGCGCCGCGCGTGGTGGCCGCCTGGATCCGGGCCACTTTCTCGAGATCTCCGACACACTCGAGGCAGCCTCGCGCCTCGCCGACGCCCTGAGCGGCGAACGCCGCCCGCTTCTCCACGAACTATCCCGCGAAATCCACCCTCTGCCGAGCTTGCGAAATACACTCGCTCGCAGCTTCGATCCAACCGGCGAACTGCTGGACACGGCGTCTCCCAAGCTGGGCGGCCTGCGCCGCGCCGTCCGGATCGCATACGAGCGCCTGCGGACACGCCTGGAGCAATTCATCCATTCCGGCGAGCTGTCCGGCTCACTACAGGAACCAATCGTCACCTTGCGCAGTGGCCGCTACGTAATTCCGATCCGCGCCGACTCCCGGAGCAAGGTCAAGGGCATCGTCCACGACGCATCGGGCAGCGGCCAGACACTGTTCGTGGAACCGCTGATCGCCGTCGAGATGGGCAACGCCTGGCGCGAGGCCCAGCTGGCAGAAGCTGCAGAGATCGAACGCATCCTCGACGAGCTGTCGGCCGTGGTTGCCTCGCAAGTGGAGCCGCTTCGCGAGACGCTGGACGCTCTGGCCCGCTTCGACTTCTGGGCCGCCAAAGCCCAGCTCGCCGCCGAGATGGATGCCCTCCCTGCCGAAATCGCCAAACGCCCCAAGATCGTTCTGTTGGGCGCGCGCCACCCGGGCTTGACCGGCCGGGTCGTTCCCGTGGACATCCGCCTGGGCGACGAATACACCGCCCTGCTGATCACCGGCCCAAACACCGGCGGCAAGACTGTAGCCCTGCGCACCCTGGGGCTCCTGAGCCTGATGCATCAGTCCGGTCTGCACGTCCCGGCAGAAGCCGGAACCAGTCTGCCCGTACTGGCGGACATCTATGCCGACATCGGCGACGAGCAATCCGTGGCCCAGTCGCTCTCCACGTTCAGCGGCCACATGCGCTCCATCGTCCGAATCGTAGAGGCCGCCGGGCCCAACAAGCTGATCCTGCTGGATGAACTCGGCGCCGGCACGGATCCAACCGAAGGCTCCGCCCTGGCTCAGGCGCTGCTCGACTACTTCATCCGCTCCGGCGCCCTGATTGCGGCAACCACGCACTACGCCGAGCTGAAGCTGTACGCCCACACCACCCCGCAGGCGCGCAACGCCAACGTGGAGTTCGATGTGGAGACGTTGCGGCCCACGTACAAGCTCACGATCGGTCTGCCGGGCCAGAGCCAGGCCTTTGCCATCGCCGAACGGTTGGGGTTGCCGGTGGCGATCGTGACGGATGCGCGCTCACGCCTCACCGAAGAGCAACAGGCATTCGAGGAAACGCTGGCCTCGATCAAGGCCACTCAGCTCCAGACGACCGACGCGTTGGCCGAAGCCAGGGTCGCCGAGGAGCGCGCTCGAGCCGCCCTCGCTTCAGCCGAGGATGAGCGCCGCCGGGCCCGCAAGGAACGCGACGAAGCAGTCACCGCGGCTCGCGACGAGGCCGAGCAACTCATCGCGGAAGTGCGCGCCGAGGTCCGCGGCATTCGGCACAAGCTGGAGCGCGAGACGGTCACGCAGCGCGGTCTGGACGAGGATCTTGAGCGTGTGAATGCCCGCCTGGAAGAACTGCCCGAAGTCGAGGCGGAGCGCGAGCCGGTCCGTCCGGCCAACGCCGAGCCGATCGTATGGCGCGTCGGGATGCGGGCGCGAACACGCAACGGCGGGGCCGAAGGCCGCATCGCCTCGCTCGAAAAGGGCGGCCGCCGGGCAACTCTCGAGGCCGGCGGGATGCGGATCACGGTGTCTGTAGACGAGCTCGATCTGGCGGTGGCGGCCAATCCGGGCGGAGGCGATTCCGTGTCTGGCGTTCGCACCACGCTCGGGCGGGGCAATTTCACGCCCGCCGCGTCGCATGAGTTCGCCTCCGCGTCCGCCGCTCGCTTACAGTTTGATCGGGCCAGGACGGTGGCCACCTCGCTGGACCTGCGTGGCGCAAGGGTGGAAGAGGCCCTGGAGGTACTCGATCGCTATGTGGACGATGCGTCATTGGCGGGTTTGGGCCAGGCCACGATCATCCACGGCATGGGCACCGGAGCGCTGCGCGATGCGGTCCGAGACCATGCCGGGGCGCATCCGCTCGTGAAATCATGGCGCCCGGGAGAGCGCGGCGAGGGCGGCGACGGAGCAACGATCCTCGTCTTCTAGCCGGGTCCGGCCAGACGATTGGCCGCCGTCGGGCAGGACCGCGCTCCGGGATGAGACAATCGCTTCGGAGAGCGCTGCCGCGAAGGAACGCTCCGGCAGGAGGAGTGATTGAGTTTGGCCGATAGTCCACATGCCGGGAAGGATCACGCCCGGCAGATTCGCGTCGTGGACGCG
>DASVKT010000225.1:0-3473 GCA_036385235.1 Candidatus Limnocylindrales bacterium
GCGGTTGCCCCGGCCGCAGCGGTTGCCCCGGCCGCAGCGGTTGCCCCGGCCGCAGCGGTTGCCCCGGCCGCAGCGGTTGCCCCGGCCGCAGCGGCCTCCGCCGGCAGATATTCCGGATAGGTGGCCCCAACCACGTCCAGCGCCTCGCGGATCGCCCGGCGCAGCGTCGGCGCCGTGAGACCGGCGGTCAGCCGGTAGACGGGCACGATCCGGCCGGCATGCAGCAGGGCCGTGCCGTCGTCGGCCTGGAACTCCGGGTTGTCGAAGGTTGTGGTGAAGCCGCGATGCTTGATCTTGCCGCTGATGATGATCCAGTTGCCCTCGCGGAGCCGGCTGGCGATGAAACGGCGCCCGAACCAGGTCGCCTCCACATCGCCGGTGTCGTCGCGTAGGTAGGCAACGGTCCGCTCGATGTTGCGCCGGAACGTCTTCTCCGTCTTCACGGAGCGAACCTGGAGGCGGGCGCTGGCGGGCTCGCCGTCCTTGACGCGATCCAGATCGCGGGCCGTGCTCAACTCGCGCAGGTCGTCGTAGCGGCGCGGGAGGTGGAAGAGGAGATCCCTGACGGTGCGGATGCCGAGCTTTGGGCCGACTCGCTTGAGGACGGTGGCGCCGGCCAGGCCGCTCAACCCGATAAGCGTGTCCGGGCCCACAGGGCCGATGGGGAGACGCGTGGCTCGGGGCGTGGCGCGGGGCGTGGCGCGGGGCATGGCGGCGCCCGCCGATCGCGAACTCCCCCGCCCGGCCACTGCCCTACTCGGCCGCAATCAGATATCGGTAGTGGGGCTGCCCACCGTGGATCGTTTCCACTTCCAAACCGGGGCGCCACTCCACGATGCGGCGGCCGACCGACTCGGCCTCGGCCAGGTCCGCGGAATCGCCGTAGTAGAGCGTGATCAACTCGAACCCGGGCTCGAGGGCCGCCAGCGCCGCCAGCACTGCCTTCATTCGGTCGCTGTTCACCGCCAGGAGGCCGTCGTCCGGATCCAGCACGATCGTCTGGCCCGACTTGACCTTTCGGCCGCCGATCGTCGCGTCGCGGACGGCCTCGGTCACCTGAAGTGTCTGAATGGCCCGCCCGGCCAGCGTCATGAGCTCGGCGTTGATCGTGGCGTCGCGACGCGGGTCCATCGCCAGGAGTGCCGCAAATCCTTCGGCGGCGTTCCGCGTCGGCACGATTCGGACCCGCCGATGCGACAACTCGGACGCCTGCCGAGCCGCCAGGATCACGTTGGGGTTGTTGGGGAGCAGCAGGATCTCCTCGGCCGCAATCTTCTCGACCGCATCCAGCAGTTCGCCAATCGATGGATTGTTGCTCTGCCCGCCGTGAACGACCGCGGCAACGCCGTATGAGTCGAAGATTCGGGTCAGGCCGTCCCCGGCCGCTACGGCAACCACCGCCAGCGGTACGAGGGCGGCTGCCCCCGCCGGCCCGGCGCCATTCGCGCCGTTCGACCCGATAGGGCCGCCCGCCACCGCAACGGCGTGCTCCTCCGCCCCGTACGTGCCCAGGTCCACGTGCGGCCGGCCTTCACGGTGCGCCGCCTTGGCCCGAGCCGCAACCGGAGCCGCAACGACCTCCGCCGCGCGCTTCTCGCGAACCTCGCTGGACTGGGCGTCCAGATTCTCAACCGTTATCCGGGTCAACGCGCCCATCGACAGACCCAGCGCAATGACTTCGTCCGGCCGTTCATTGTGGACATGGACCTTGACGGCCCACGTATCACCCGCAACCAGGACCGACTCCCCCATCGCCCCGAGCGCTTCTCGCAGGCAGTCCACATCAAGCGGTGCGCCGCGCGACTGCAGCAGGAACATCGTCTCGTAGCCGAAGCCCTCGTCCGCATGAGCAACGAGCGTGGGCAGGCGCGCCGACGCCGGTTCCTGCGTGCGGGCAGCAACGGACGTCCGGGCAACCAGATACTGCAAAGCGCCCTGCATGATCCGGTACAGGCCTTCGCCGCCGGCATCCACCACGCCGGCGTCGCGCAGAATCGGCAGCATCGATGGCGTCCGGGCGACGGCCTGGCGCGCGCCCTCCACGGCCGCGGTCAGCACGTCCTCGAGGTCGCCGCCTTCCTCCGACGCGATCACGGCAGCGGCGGCCGACTCACGGATGACGGTCAGGATGGTTCCTTCTACCGGCTTGACCACGGCTTTGTAGGCGGTGGCCGTGCCCTGCGTCAGGGCTTGGGCGAGATCCGGGCCGTTGAAGTGCTGCTTGCCGCCGAGACCCTCGGCCATGCCGCGGAAGATCTGGGAGGCGATCACTCCAGAGTTGCCGCGCGCGCCCATGAGGGCGCCGAAGCTGATGGCCTGGGCAATTCTGTCCGCAGACGGATCGTGCACGGCCTCGGCTTCGGCCAGGGCCGCCCTGACCGTGGCCAGCATGTTGCTGCCGGTGTCTCCGTCCGGAACGGGGAAGACGTTCAGGGCGTTGATCTCATCGACGTGCGCGGCGAGGTTCTCCACCGCGGACCGATAGGCCGCCAGGAGTCCGGCTCCGTCGCCGGCCCGGCGCGTCATCGATTGACTCGCATTGTCATCTAGGCTTGCGTTTCCTTGAGGTCGTCTCCCCCACGGCCGCATCGCTGCTGTGTTGGTCGTCCGGCGCCGGCTCCGGTATCTGGAGCGATGTCGGTTGGTATCTCAAACCGTCCACGTGGATCGCCAGACCGGCAACTTCCGCGCCGATGTAGTGGCGCAACGAATACCGCACGGCCGAGTCCACCTGGCGCGCGACTTCCGCGACCGGCACACCGAAGGCCACTGTGATGAAAACGTCCAAATGAAGCCCGCCGACCGTGGTCAACCGAATTCCCGGGCGGACCATGCCAACCCAGCGCATGAGCCGGTGCCCAAACGAAGGGTCGCTGAAACCGGTCACGCCGTAACTGCTCTGGACGGCGATCCTGACAATGTCGACAATGGCCCGGCTGGTAATAATCGATCTACCGGCCATATGACGCTCCGGCATGCGCTACCACAACCTCCTGCCTGAGCGGTGGGAACGGTGTGCTATCATACCGCCCCGGTCGGTCCCGGACGGGACCACTGTTTCCTGAACGTATTCGTGAGGACCTATGGCTCGTTCCTGTGCCGTCTGCGGAAAAGTCTCGATGGACGGATTCAACGCGCAGTCGTCCGGGATGAACATGGTCCGGGCGCATCGCCGCTTCAAGCCGAACCTGCAGCAGACCACCATTCAGGTCGCAGGTAAGGCCGTCAAGACCCTGATCTGCACCCGCTGCCAGCGGACTCTTGCGCGCGCAGACCAGTAACCCGTAGCCGGCCTCGGCCGGTAAACCAGAACTCATTCGGCGTCGAGCTTCCGGCTCGGCGCCGTTTTTGTTCGCGGGGAGTGGCGTGAGGCGGATCGCCGCGCCGGGCCCGGCGCGGCGAGCGCCAGGCCCGGCGCGGGGCGGATCCGTGCCCGAGGTTTGCCGTGGCCCAGAAGCGCGGCCCGCGGCGCG
>DASVKT010000226.1:0-18792 GCA_036385235.1 Candidatus Limnocylindrales bacterium
CAGTCTCCTGGCCGAGACCGCCGCCCGCGATGCCGAGTCGGCGTCGCCCCGACTGCGCGACCGTATCGCCAAGATCGAGATCGAGACCGGCCATCTCACGCAGATGATCAACGAACTTCTGGACCTGACGCGGATTGAGAGCGGCACCGCTCAACTGCTGCTGGACGACGTGGATCTGGTTCGCCTTTCGCGGATGACGGTAGAGAGGTTGCGGCTGTTTGCGGAGCGGCAGAACCTGCGGATAGATCTGGACCTGCCCGATCGGGTTTCGCCCGTCCGCGGCGACGAGGACCGCCTGGGCCAGGTGCTCGTGAACCTGCTGCACAACGCCGTGAAGTTCAGTCCCAACGGCGGGGCAATCGTGGTGGGAGTGCGCGAGGATGCCGGCGAGGTTAGGGTCTGGGTTCGAGATCCGGGCGTTGGCGTGCCGCGGGCGGACCTGGCCCGGATCTTCGAGCGGTTCTACAAGGTTGACCGGGCCCGCGTGCGAGGTCGTGGCGGTACAGGTTTGGGCCTGTCCATCGCCCGCCACGTCATCGAGTCGCATGGCGGGCGCATCTGGGCCGAGTCGGAGGAAGGCTCCGGCTCGACGTTCATCTTCACGGTTCCCGTGGCGCCACTCGGCGCGGCCGCGGGCCCGTCCACGTCTCCGGGCATGGCTCCGTCCGACGGTCAGGCCTGAGGCTGCTCCGGCTCGACCGGCGGGGTTGCGGCCGCGGGCTTCGGCTTTGGGGCGGTCCGGCGAGGCGTGGCCGGCTTGGCTGCGGCGGGCTTGGCGGCGGCGGGCTTGGCGGCGGCGGGCTTGGCCGGAGCCGCGGCCTTGACCGAAGCCGCGGGCTTGGACGCAGCCGCGGCCTTCTCGGCGGCCGCAGCGGCGGCCTTCGGCTCCGACTTCGGCGTCACGACTGCCTTGGGCGCGACTGCCTTGGGCGCGACGGCCTTCGGCGCGGCAGGCTCGACCGACACTTCTAGGAGCGGCCCTTCGGACATCACGAAGGCCAGGGCTGCCTCCGCCACTTGTCGTCGGTTGCGGGCGCGCTCGAGCTTGCGGAGCCGCTTGTTCTCAAGCTTGGCTGCGTCGATGAGCTGGCGCTCGAGCCGGCGAAGCTGCTTCTTGAGGCCTCGACGTGTTGGCGCGACCAGGGCCATCGCCTCCAGATCCGCGATTCGGACGCGGGACTTGGATTTGCCGGACTTCTTGGAGCCCTTTGCCATTCTCAATTTCCCTTCAGGGTCGGCACGGCCGGACCGCGATCATCTCCGCGCCTGGCGTGCTCAAGCAGACGCCGAAGCATAGCGCTCGGAGATTAACGGTCAATCCTCAGTCGCCGGATCCAAGCAGGTCCGGCGGCAGGAACCAGCGCAGGATGCCCGCGCCCGGCTGCAACGGCAGGCTCACATCTATGCGCACGAGGGTCGCCTTGCGGACCGGCAGTTCGGAGGCTCCGACCAGTTCGGCGGCCAGCAGGCTGAAGTCCGGATCGTGGCCGACCAGAATGGGCCGGTGGGGATTTCCGGCCTCCCGGAGTAGGTCCTCGATCGTTTCGAAGTCCAGCTCATTACCCAGCTCACGGGCCACTTTGACGGGCACGTCCAGCGCTGCCCCGACGAGTTGAGCTGTCTCCATGGCCCGGGTCAACGGCGAACTGAGGATCGCGTCCGGTCGGAAGCCGGACCTGGCCAGGAATATCCCCAGCCGCTCGGACTGCTGCCGGCCCTTCTCGGTGAGCGGCCGGACTTCATCCGGGCCCTTCCACTTCATCGGGTCGCCGGCGTGGGCGTGGCGTAGCAAGTGGAGCTGGATCTCGTTTGGTTCGTTCACGCCCGGATGATCTCACGTGAGGGCCGTCGCGGCGAGCGGCCGCGCAACCTTCGTCTAGGCATTGAGGTCCTCGACCTCGCCCGTGGCCAGGAAGACCACCTCTTCGGCGATGTTCGTGACTCGGTCGCCGATCCTCTCCAGATCCTTGGCGGCGAAGAGCAAGTGGGCGCCTACGTCCACCCAGTCCGGCTCGACGCGCATGCGTTCCAGCGCTCGGTCGAAGTAGGCGTGGTAAATCCGATCAATCTCGTCGTCCTGAGCGGCCACTCGTCTGGCGGCATCGACATCAAGATCAACCAGGGAGCGGAGGACGCCGTGGAGGACACTGCTCGCCAGCTCTCCCATCTGATCAACCCCGACGCCGCCGGCTTTGCGCGCGTCGCCGATCTTGATGACCTGTTTCGCGACTCCGGCGGCGTGATCGCCGATCCGTTCCAGCTCGTAGGAGACGTGGGCCAGTGAGAGGACGAAGCGCAGATCGCCGGCGACCGGCGACTGAGTAGCGATCGTGGTGACGATCTGGGCGGTGAGTTCCGCCTGGCAGTCGTTGATAGCCTGATCGCGGGCCACGATGGCGGTGGCCGCCTGAACATCCCTGCGAGCCAGGGCATCCACGGCCGCGTCAATCGCCGTGGCGACGAGCTCGCCCATGCGGACCACGCCCTCGCGCAGCCCGATCATCTCACGATCGAAAACGTCCCTATGGCCATGGGCAACGAAACGATCGCCGTCTTGCACGCTCGAACCTTCAATGGGTTGGGCGAGCCTCCGGGTCTGACGGGGCGCGATGGCGATCGACCACGCAGGGGGACGCTCTTGGCGGGCAAGCATAGCGTCGGCGGCGGAGTTAGTGGTCGCGGACGAGCGCATCGGTCTCCTCCGACGATGCTCCGAGAAGTTGCAGGATTGCCACGTAGGACAAAGTGGTTCTGCGTGACACCAGGGCGGCGACTCTGTGGCGATCGTGGCGGATCCGGGCAAGCCTGTGAACGTCGAGACGGGGCCACAGGACCAGGGCTCGGGCGCCGAAGTCCGGGGCTTCGCAGGGGACCGGCGTGGGAGAGCCGGCGGGTCCGCCGGATTGCGCCCCGCTATTCATCCGCCATTCCGTCGAGCAACTCGAGTGCCGGCCGGCCCGGAACCTCTTCCTCGTTGAGTTCGAGCCAGCGCAGGCCATAGGCCAGGTCCATCGCGACCGTCTCGTAGTCGGTGCGATCCAGGCTGGTCGCCAGCCGTCCGAGCGACTCTCTTCGGTATGAGTCCAGAAGCGCGGCCCGGTTGGTGATCTTGTTCACCTGGGCCCGAACGCCGGCGAGCAGATCGGCCGGGGTCGGCGGGGCTGGAAAGTCCAGTTCGGCAGCGTACATCATCGACGCGGTCTCCTGTCCTGGCCGGCTACCGGGGCATTCGGCAGCACACTCAGGAGATTGGCGTCGGGAAGTGATCGCGGTGTGAACCTGGGGTTAACCAGCCGTCAATTCGGAGCGGCTCGATAGGCGATGATCTCCACCTTCTCGAGCGTGATCAGCCCGTCCGTGACCATTGCGTCCAGCTCGGGCAGGATCGCTCGGAGTCTGGTTTCCTCGTCCACCACTTCGATTAGGACGGGCAAGTCCTCGGAGAGCCGCAGGATGCGTGTGGTATGGAGGTGGGACTTGGCCCCGAAGCCCTCGATCCCGCGGATGACGGTCGCGCCCGCAATGTGGCGCTCGCGCAACAATTCCACGATGGCCTGGTAGAGCGGCCGGCCCTGCCAGTGGTCACTCTCGCCGATGTAGATGCGGACCAGCAGGCCCGTTCCTTCGAGTTTCATGCGAGCGCCCTCCCAAGGGTCAGGCCGGCGAAGACGGCGCACATTCCGAGCACGCCCGAAAGGCCGATGTTCAGCAGAGCCAGATTCCAGCTGCCATCTTCCGCCAGGCGCCACGACTCCAGCATCAGTGTGGAGAACGTGGTGTATGCGCCCAGGAAGCCGATCATCACGGGGCCGCGAATGCGCGGATCGATCGAGGTCTTCTCCAGCGCCAGGGCGAACAGCAAGCCCAGGGTGAAGGCGCCGCTGATGTTTATGACGAAGGTCCCGAGCGGGAAGGCGCCGATCTTGGTGCTGCCGCTCACCCAGCCGTCCACGAGGTAGCGGGCGATTGCGCCGAAGAATCCGCCGACGCCGATGAGGATCAGGTCCATGAGTTGCGGGCCGCGAACGTTCTCATGGCGACGAGTCTACAGGGCCGCCGTAGCTCGGCCCAGGGCTCGCCGGAATGGCGCCCCGTCTACTGTCCGCCAGACGGGGCCAAGGGCTCGCCGAAGTCTGGCGACCTCGCGCTCGCGAGAGCGGAGGTAGGCGCCGATCGCGTCGGCCTCCGGCTTGGAGAGTTCGTCGGCACGCGCCACAAGGAGGTCGCGGGCCAGCTTTGCGGCCACGTCCGCGTCGTGCAGCCAGCCAAGATGCTCCTGAAGGGCGGATACGCGCATTAGCAACTTTGGTCCGTCCGGCCCCAACGTCTCACCGAAGAACTCCAGCGTGTAGCGGAGCCACTTGCTTGAGATACGCAGGTCGTGGAGCGTCTCGTTGCCTGCCCAGGGCAGAACCACCTCGTAGGCCCGGACCACCTCGTAGGCCGCCCAAATCCGGGACGCGGCCCGGTCGCGAACGCGGTGCGGGGCCGTGGGTGTGCCGACTGCCGCCGCGGCATGAGCCCCGGCGTCGAGGAACTCGGCCATCTCTCTGACGAAGCTCGCATACCGGCCCGAGTCCAACTCGCCGATGAGTTGCGTTCTGGCGTGCTGCCGTTGCCGCCGCCACACCGACAGTAGCGGCTCCAGGCCGGCCCGTTCGGCTTCCTTCTGGACTGCCTGGTATGTCTCCAGACCCTCGATCAGCACGTCCAGGTCCCGGACGGCGCCCAGCCGATCGGACAGCGTCTCCAGGTGCCTTCTGATTTTCTTGGTTTTGCCCGCCTTGAAGGCCCCATCGAAGACGCGCCAGGCCGCCCGCATCCGCCGTGTGGCGACCCGCATGTCGTGGAGGTCCTCGATGTCTGCGCCGGTCCGCGTTCCCGATTCGCGCCGTCGCAGCCGGGCAAAATGGAAGCTCAGTACTTTGCGGGCTGCCTCGGGCATGCTGTCCTCGGGGCCGACGCCGACCTCCGAGGGGCTCGGCCGCGGCGGCGTAGGCGGCTCGGGCGGGACCGGCAGGCTTTCGGTGGCCGGTGGCTCGGCCTTCGTCGACTTGCGACGTCGCTTTTCCTTGGTAGCGAGTAACTCCGGGGGAGCGGTCAGCCACCGCTGTTGCAATTCCGCCGGCATCGACGGCATGGCTTTGCGGATCGCTTTGACGGCGCGAGCCAGCTTGGATCGCGAAACGGGCTTCAGGGCGCGGTCGTGATCGAAGACCTTCACCAGGGCGGCCAGCGGCGCTTCATCGCCGCGTTTAAGCTCAACCTCGAGTTCCTCAAAAGTGTCCAGCAACGCGCCCTCACCGACCACCTCGACTTCGTCGATGCTGATCTCGGCGCTCGTGTCGCCGGCCTTCAGGTTGCGGACGCGGCGCATCTGGCGGATGGTCAGGAGCTCAACCAGCGGCTCGTCTCCGCATAGCTCCATCACAACCGTGCGGGCCTGCGAGGCGGGCCAGTCCCTGGCTACCAGGCCGGCATCGGCCGGACCTTCGATCTCTTCGCGCCGCTGAAGACGGGCAGTGGAGGAGTTCTGGGCCTTGATGCTGATGATGGTTCCGCGCGAGGTTTTGCGCAGTCTGGCCGCGAAACCCGCTCGGGCCAGTCCCCAGGCCTCGGAATCCACGTACCGATCCTCGACGCGGATCGCACTCACCGGTCCGTCCGGCCTGAACGGGCCGAGTTCGGGCGCGACCAGGTAGCGATCCGCGCCGCCTGCGCTCGCGACTTCGTACTTCATCTCGATTTCGATCTTGTGGCTCGTCGCCATTGGCTCTCCCCTAGGAACGCGCTATGCCCTCGGATCGAGAGAGCCCATCCCGGCGTGTGGCCGGTGAGGGGCGATGGCCGACTCGTCTGCCGTCTGCATCGCCAGCTCCTTGAGCGTCTCGAACGTGTCGATGGTACCCGGGGTGGCGTTGATGTCCTCGGTCCGGCGGTAGGTTCCGTCCGGGCACAACTGCCAGGAACGGCGGTTGTCCTCGAGCATCACCTTGAGGACGGCCTCGATTCGCGCCCGTGCCTCCAGGTCCTCGATGGGGACGATGGCCTCGACCCGGCGGTCCAGGTTGCGCTCCATCAGGTCCGCGGAACCGATGAACAGTTCCGGCCGGCCGCCGTTGGAGAACGAGAAGACTCGGGAGTGCTCCAGGTATTGCCCGACGATCGACCGCACAGTGATGCCCTCGCTTACTCCGGGCTGACCCGGCCAGAGAGAGCAGATGCCGCGAATGATCAGGTCCACGGTGACGCCCGCCTGCCGGGCTTCGTACAGGGCGGCGATGCAGGCCGGGTCGACGAGCGAGTTGAGCTTCAGCACGATGCGAGCCTGTTTGCCCGCCCGGGCGTGGTCCGTTTCTCGATGAATCATCGAGAGGATCCAGTTGCGCAGGTTCATCGGGGCGACGATCAGGCGTCGGAAGTCGCGCTGGCGGGAGAGGCCGGTTAGGACGTTGAAGAGGTCGCTCACATCGGCGCCGAGTTCCGGCCGGCACGAGAGCAGGCCGAGGTCCGTATACAGGCGGGCGGTGCCCGAGTTGTAGTTGCCGGTGCCGATGTGGACGTAGCGGCGAAGCGTGGAGCCTTCGCGCCGCACGACCAGCGATGTCTTGGAGTGAGTCTTGAGTCCGACCAGGCCGTAGACGACGTGGGCGCCGGCCTGCTCGAGCTTGCGGGCCCAGACGATGTTGGCCTCTTCGTCGAAGCGGGCCTTGATCTCCACCAGAACCACGACCTGCTTGCCCCGCTCGGCGGCGGCGATCAAGTCGCGCACGATGGGGGAGTCGCCGCTGGTGCGGTAGAGCGTCATCTTGATTGAGAGAACGTCCGGATCCAACGCGGCCTGCGAGATGAACCGCTGCGTCGATGCCGCGAAACTCTCGTAAGGGTGGTGAACCAGGATGTCGCCGGCCCGGATGGCGGCAAAGACATCGGCCGGCTCATCGCCCCCGCCGGATGCAAGCCGGGGCGGGACCACGGGCGAGTAGGGCGGCAGCTTGAGGTCCGGTCGGTCCAGCCCGGCGATCTGCCAGAGCCCGGTGTGGTCCAGCATGCCGGGAATCTCGTAGCAATCCTCCGGATTCGCGCCCACGCCCTTTTCGAGGACTTCTCGCATCTCGGCGGGCATGGCCTTGTCCACCTCGAGCCGCACCACGTCGCCGAAACGTCGTCGCCGAAGCTCAAGTTCCAGGGCAAGCATGAGGTCGTCCGCCTCGTCCTCTTGCAGCTCCAGGTCCGCGTCTCGGGTGACACGGAAGAGGTGCGTCTCCAGGATGTCCATGCCGGTGAAGAGCATGTCCAGGTTGGCGGCGATGACCTGTTCCAGAAGGACGAACTTGCCCGGCTCCACCTGCATGAAGCGCGGCAGAACCTCCGGCACCTTCACTCGGGCAAAGCGCTCCTCCTTTTCCTCCGGATCCTCCATGCGGATCGCCAGGGAGAGGCTGAGAGTGCTGATGTACGGGAAGGGATGGCCGGGATCAACCGCCAGGGGAGTGAGGACTGGGTAGATCTCGTCCGTGAAGCGCCGGCGAATGGCCTTGTGGTGCTGGGGCACGTTGTCGTAGTCGACGAAGTCGATCCCGGCGGCGCGCAGATCCGAGCAGACACGCTCGAAGTTGGCGCTTTGCTCGTCCAGCAATTCCCGGAAGCTTTTCCGGATATCCGCGAGCTGCTCGGCCGCGGTCTTGTCGCCCGGAGTCCCGGAGACCGCGTGCGCTTCCGCCTGTTCCATCAGGCCCGAGACGCGGATCTGGAAGAACTCGTCCATGTTGCTGGCGAAGATGGCCAGGAACTTGACGCGCTCCAGCAGCGGGTTCCGATCGTCACTGGCTTCGTGGACTACACGATGCTGGAATCCCAGAGAGCTGAGTTCGCGGTTTATGTACGGAAACGCGGAACCGGCCTCGCCCGGAAGGGGCGCGGAACGGCCGGCTACTCTGCGGATGATTGCGGTCACTTGTTCTTCCGGGTCCTCGGCGAGGTTGGATCAGAGCCGCTTGGATCGAACGGCACCTTAGTGCATTGGCCCATTCTCGACAGTCGGCGCAACTTGGCAATAGGCGGGTGTCCCGGCTTGCGCGATTCGGGCCCTCCGGCCGCCTGCCGCGACGGGTCCCTAGAGCCGGCCTTCGGCCAGGTACCTGCGTTCGCCGGTGCGCGGATCCACGTACACGCGCATGACGAGGTGGCTCGTTGGGTCGGTGAAGACTTCGTTCGTTGGCGCGAATCTGGGGTCCATACCGCCGATTTCGCCGCCTCCCGGGCCCGGTGCGGCGTTGGTCCGATCGGCCGACAAGGATCGATAGCGGGCCCTCTGAAGCAAGGTGGCCACCATGATCGCTGCGCCGAAAGCCACCGACCAGATACCGGAGATGGCCGCGGCGCCGCCGGCGCTGATTGCAACGAGACCGCCCAGGAACATCAGTGCCCCGAAGCCGAACGCCAGGAGCCTGACCGAATGGTGGAGCATCGTCTTCTCTCTATCGCCGCCGAATTGGCGGCCGGACGCCCGAAGCGCACCCGGAAAAGGTGCCGCTCCGGGCTATCCCGAACACGTAGTTTGGTTGGCTATTCGGCCCTGGGGTTGCCGCCGGCAGCGTCCGGCACAACCACGACTGCGGTCCCGTAGGCCACGATCTCCGACATGGTGGTCCCGATCTCGGATGAGTCGAAGCGCATGGAGATGACCGCGTTGCCGCCCATCAGGGTCGCGTTGTGGACCATGCGATCCAGCGCCTGGCGGCGCGTGTCCTCGAGGAGTTCCGTGTACTCATGGATCTCCCCGCCGACGATTGAGCGCAGGCTTGCGGTGAAGTTGCCCGCAAAGCCGCGGCTCCGGACCACTAGACCGAAGACCTGGCCCTTGACCTCAGTGACCTTGTAGCCGGCCAGGTAGGGGGTGGTTGCGACGATCACTTGATCTCCTCGTGTGTGCTTGGCCGTGAGTGGGTGAGCAACTGGTCTGGATTCAGATTCTCTGCCCTCGCGATCTCGAGCGGATCGGCCCTTGTGAGGAAAGGGATGCAATTCGCAAGGTTGAGTCGTTATGGCTCAGTTGAGCGGCCGGCGGCCCGTGGCGCACTCCGAGCACGGGCAATCCCTGCGGAGCGCATCGAACGTGTAGTAGCCGGTGTCGTGGCCGTCGCCCCACGTGGGTGCCAGAGCGTATTGGCCGATGAGCCGCATACCCACGAGTTGCGTCTGCTCCGTGGTGAGCGTGGGGTTCGTGTCCAGCCAGCCCGGCTGCCCGGCCTCGCCCTGGCAGAAGGCGCAGGGACAGTTGAGTCGCAGGTTGACGGCCCCGTAGAAGGTCTGATGGCCGTCGGACCAGTCGATCGTCACCAGACCGGATTCTCGGTCCGCATTGATCGCCTTGGGCTGATTTGCAGGGTTCGTGCTCATAGCCCATTGTAGTGGCGGCGTCGGGGCGGACGCCTATGGCGTGACAGTCGAGCAGCGGACCCGGCTCGATAGGCAGGTATGTCATGACCGCCGCTCCGCACGAGGCGTTGCCGCCCGCCGATTCCTATGCCGATCTCCCCGAGGTCGCCGCACAGCTTCCCGCCGAGTCAATTCTGGAGAGGCTGGGCGTGGACGCGTCCGTGGGCCTCACACAGGATCAGAATTCGGCGCGGCTCGCAGAGTTCGGTCCAAATGAGTTGGAGCCTTCTCGGAAGACCTCCTTCTGGAAGTTGCTGTGGGCCGGGGCCCGCGAACCGTTCGTCGTGCTGCTGTTCATCGCCGGGTGTCTGGCGATTGCCCTCGGCGAGTTTCGAGACGGTCTGCTGGTCCTGGTGATCCTGGCCCCGATCGTTGGGGCCGGCGTTGTCACCGAATACCGGGGCGAGAAGGCCCTGGAGGCGCTGCGGGACGCGGCGGCTCCGATCGCCCGCGTTCGCCGGGGTGGTTCAGTTGAGGATGTCGCGACACGGGATCTCGTGCCCGGCGACATCGTGCTGCTGCAGACGGGCGATGTCGTCCCGGCGGATCTACGCCTCGTTCGGGTTGAGGCCTTGACGTTCAACCGTAGTGTGCTGACGGGCGAGTCTCTGCCGGAGCCTGCCCAGGTCGAGCCCGATGCGGAAGGTGCTGGGCTCGCGGACCGGCGTTCGATTGCCTACGGTGGGACCTCCGTCGTGGGTGGGCGCGGTGAAGGCGTCGTGATCGCGACGGGTCTCGGCACCGAGTTCGGCCGGATTTCCCAGGCGCTCGCGGGCCGCGAAAGGCGCCGCTCTCCGTTGCAGCGGGAGATGGACCGGCTCGTCCACATCCTGTTCTTTGTGGCCATCGGCCTGATCACGACCGTGGTGGGGCTTGGCTTCCTGCGGGGCCAGGAGGCGGGCAAGAACGTCCTTGCCGGCATCTCCGCCGCGATCGCGGCGATCCCCGAAGAGCCGCCCGCCCTGGTGGCCGTCGTGCTCGGTCTGGGCGCCTATCGGCTCATGAAGATGAAGGTGCTGGTTCGCCGTCTTTCGGCTCAGGAGACGCTGGGGTCGGTCGATCTGATCGTCACCGACAAGACCGGAACGCTGACTCAGAACCGCCTGGCGTTGGCGGCGATTCGCACGCCGGACGGCGTCGTTGAGGACCATGACCGGGTCGTGGACCTGGCGACACTGGCCTTGAGGGCTGAGGAGGACGCCTGGAGCGTCGTTGCGGGCAACAAGCCGGGATCGTTCAGCAACTCGCTCATCAGCTTCCTGTCGGATCAGGCCGTGGTCCTCGATCTGGATCCGGTCGACTTGATCGATGCGGCGGGAGCGAGCGACGAGCAGCCCTACTCGCGAACGCGGGCCCGAAAGCCCGGGCCGGCCGGTACTGCCGCGGTCGAGGAGTTGGCTCTGGGCGCCCCGGAGGCGGTCCTGGCGATGTGTTCCGGCCTGGCCCCGGCCGAGGTTTCCCAATGGCACGACCTCGTGGAGAGTGGCGCGGAAGCCGGGGAGCGGCTTCTTCTGCTCGCCCGCTGCCTTGAAGGCGACAAATGGTTGCCGCTCGGTGTGCTCGCCTTTGCCGATCCAATCCGGCCCGGAATCCGCGAAGCGATGGCCCTTGCCATTGCTGCCGGGATCCAGCCGATGGTCGTCACTGGTGATCATCCGACCACTGCCGCCGCAATCGCCGCCGAGGCCGGCCTGCCCAACGCCCATGTCGTCACCGGGACGGAACTGGCCACGTGGGACGACGCCCGCCTGGCCGATGAGCTGCCTCGGCTCCATGTGGTGGCCCGGGCCATCCCCGAGCAGAAGCTGAGGATCGTGGACGTGGCCCGCGAGGCCGGCCGCACCGTGGCCGTGACCGGCGACGGCGTCAACGACGCTCCGGCGCTCAACCACGCCGACGTTGCAGTGGCGATGGGCAGCGGCACGGCCGTGGCCCGCGAGGCATCGGATCTGGTCCTCAACGACGACTCGTTCGTGACGCTGATGCACGGCCTGCGCGAGGGCCGTCGGCTGGTGGCAAACGTCCAGAAGGGCCTCATCTTCCTCATCTCCACTCACGTGGCAATGCTCGGGTTCATCTTGATCGCCACCGTGGCCGGCTTCGGTCAGCCGCTTCTGCCGATCCAGATCCTCTGGCTAGAGGTCTTCATCGACGTGCTCACGGCCGTGTCGTTCGAAGGCGAGGCCGAGGAGCCCGGCGCTATGCAGCGCCCGCCGCGACAACGAACGAAGCCGCTCCTGGACTGGTCCATCCTGGCCCGGATCTGCCTTGCAGGCGGCTTCAGCGCCGTGGCCGCTTTCTGGCTGATCGAACAGCACAGTTCGGACTTCACTCACGCGCGCTGGCTGGCCTATACGGCGCTCGTGATCGGGCAGGTCATCCGGGCCAACGCGAACCGGAGCCTGTCCTATCCGGTCCTGCTGCGACGCCCCAACGCGCTGCTGCTCGTCGGTGGTGTCTTGTGCGTGGCCATTCAGATCGCGATCCCATTCGTGCCGCCGCTCCAGGACGCCTTCCAGGCGACTCCGCTCGACGCTGTTGACTGGCTGCTCGTTGTGGGGATTGCGCTGGCGCCCGCTCTTGTCGCCGAAGCCTATCGGGCCGTTCGCCATCGTCCCTGGGTCGCCTGAGCCCAGGCCTCTTCGGAATCGCGGAGGCCACCGGGCGCGAGAACTGGCAGTTCGCCATCATGGCCGTGATTCTCAGTGTCAGTTACATTGGCGCCCTGATCTGGCATCGCTGGCGCATGTAGTTCCACCCGGGCGGCCGGCGCGATTGCGGGAGAGCAAATGTCCCTCATCATCGACAGAGTGTCCAAGCGTTTCGGCGACGTCCAGGCGCTCGATGGCATCTCTTTGGAGATCAAGCCGGGTGAGGTCTTCGGCTTCCTGGGCGCCAACGGCGCCGGCAAGACCACGGCGATGCGCCTGATCCTGGACATCCTGCGGCCGGACTCAGGAACCATCACCTGGAACGGGACGCTCAACACGGACCTTCCTCGGGAGACGTGGGGCTACCTGCCCGAGGAGCGCGGTCTCTATGCCAAGATGAACGTCCTTGAGCAATTGGTCTTCTTCGCCAAGCTCCACGGCGTGAAGGGCAAGGTTGCTGTGCGCGAGGCTCGCGAGTGGCTGGACCGTTTCCGCATACCGGAGTACGCGGACCGGCGGGCCGAGCAGCTATCCAAGGGCAACCAGCAGAAGATCCAGTTCATCGCCGCGATCATGCACGACCCCCAGGTACTGCTCATGGACGAGCCGTTCACGGGCCTGGACCCGGTGAACGCCGCGCTGCTCAAGGAAGCTTTCCTCGAGATGAAGGAGCGCGGCAAGACGCTGGTCTTCTCCACTCACCAGATGGAGACGGTTGAGGAGCTGTGCGAGTCGATCGCCATTCTCGACCGGGGGCGCGTGGTCGTCGGTGGATCCGTGAGGGATGTGCGTCGCTCAACCGGTCGGCAGATGGTCCGCGTGGCCGTCGAGGGGGATCCGGAGATGGCGTGGCTTGGGACGCTGGACGGAGTGACCGTCAGGCGCCGCGTTCAGGACTACACCGAGGCGGAGGTCGCACCCGGCCACGACCCGGGCTTGATCCTGCGGGCAGCGATCGACAGCGGTTGCGCGGTCCGCCATTTCGAGATGACGGACCCTTCGCTGGAACAGATATTCATCGATCATGTGGGCCAGATCGACTCGACCGAGCGAACTCTCGCGCCGAAGGTGGTGCGAGCATGAACGGCTGGCGAACCCTCTTCCCGAACGCCTGGTACATCGCCGTGCGCGAGTACCGAGGCCGGGCCCGCAGCCGCAGCTTCATTCTGGGAACGGTGCTCCTGGCGCTGATCTCCTTCTTTGTAACTCAGCTGCCCGTCCTGATCGATTTCTCGCTCAGCAGCGGCCAGACGAAAATGGCCGTCGTCGTGCAGGCCGCCGGCGTTAAGCCCGGCTCGCTCGACGCCCTGGAAAGCCAGCTGAACGGCGGCTCGATCGATCCTTCGGCCCACAAGGCCTTCACCCTGACGCGCCTTCCCGCCACCGGTCTGGATGCCGCCCAGAAAGACCTCGAGCACGGCACCTACGACGTGCTGCTGGTGGTCGACAGGGATCCCGTCACAAAGGACCTGGGGTTCACGATCCGGACCGACATCCCCAAGGACGGAGAAGTGGTCCAGGCGACAACGTCGGCGCTCGTCTCGATGGAAATCGACGACCGGCTCTATCGTGCCGGCACGTCCACGGCCGCCGTGACGGCGCCGTTCCCGCTGGCCGTGGCTCCCGTCAATGCAACATCTGCCGGCACCAACTCGGTCAGCAGAGAGGTTTCGTCCGGCCTGCTCTCCACGGGACTCATCGTCCTGATATTCATGGCGATCATCACCTACGGCATGTGGGTCGCCATGAGCGTTGCCGAAGAGAAGGGCAGTCGCGTAATGGAACTGATGCTGAACGCCACGACGCCGCTGCAAATGCTCGCCGGAAAGATGCTCGGGAACGGGGCGGCGGGGCTGACTCAGTACGGGATCATCCTGGCGGCGGTAATCGGCGGCCTACTTGCCCAGGCGCCGATCCATATGGCCATCCTGGGGACCGCCAGCGCGGATCAGTTTGGCGGCTTGAGCCCGCTGGTGCTGGGTGCGTTCGCGATTCTGTTCGTGCTCGGGTTCACGCTCTACTCGTTGCTGTACGCGGCCCTCGGCTCCCTGGTGAGCCGCCAGGAGGACGTGCAGAGCGCGACTTCACCGCTGATGGTGGCGATCATGCTGGGCTACTTCATGTCCGTGTTCGGGCTCCAGGCCATCGACGCGCCCTGGGTGAAAGTGATGTCCTTCGTTCCGTTCTTCAGCCCGTACCTGATGCTGGCCAGGGTTTCTGCGGGGCATGTGGAGTTGTGGGAATTTGGCCTGGCCGTTGTTCTGCTGATGGCCGCTTGCGCGGTTGCGCTGGTGGTGGCGGCGCGGATCTACAGTGCCGGTGTCCTGCTGTACGGGCAGCGCGTTGGCTTGCGGCAGATCTTCAAGGCGGCGCGGGTGTCGCGCTAGGTTCTCGCGTCAGGTTTATGCCAGCGGCGTAACCGGGCGGGCTTCCGGCTCGGGACCAAACTCCAGCGGCAACCGCTGTATCAACGCCAGGATCGGCCGGGAGGGCGGCTCGGCCACAGAATCCGGGACGGCGTGGAGTGGCATCTCGCCGGGCCGCGAGGCGATCCAGCGCCACATCTCGCTGCGCCGGCCGGGCAGATATGGACTCCGCAGGTGCCGCGCCATGACCCCTCGCAGCCCCTGCTGGGCCACGGCAAAGTACAGATCGAGTCCATCTCGCACGACGCCCGGCAGGATGACCAGCTCGGCAGTGGGATGCACGATCTTGACCAGGCGCTCGCGCCGTCGCAGCAGCGGCTGGGCGATGATCGGCCGGCCGGCGGCCCAGAGGAGATCGAAGGCGAGGTAGACCGGAGTGGAGTCGCCCTTCACGCCGTCGGCCAATCGGGCCACCAAGGCCTCCTCGTTCATGCGTCCGGCTTTGTCCGGCATCACGACCTCTCCGTCCAGGATCACAGGCAGGTCGCTCACGCGATCCGCCAGAACGGCTAGTTCGGGCAGCTGGGGCGCAAGGTCGCGCCCGTCGTCGTCGATCAGGCGGAGGCGCGGATTCCCGCCCGATCGATCGGGTTCGATGAACGCCAGAACACGGCGCCCGCCCCAGCGCGGCTCGAACATGTGCTCATCCGAATCGAATGCGGCGTCGGCCGGCTTGGCGAGCATCGGCCGCAGCGATCGTGGCAGGTGCGCGATGTCGCCGGAGAGACTCAGGGAGAGTTGGTCGGACACGCCGCCCATCCTAACCGCTCGGCGCTTCCGCGAGTCGAAGAGACCGCCCGCCGGCTCGGCTCAGTATTTCTCAGGCACGAAGTGCTGATGCTTGAGAGGCGGCCGGATGTAGCCCTTGTCCACCTGCCGGGGCGGCAAAACGATCTTCTCCGGGGTGGTGTCCTGGTACGGGATCATCTTGAGAATGTGGTTGATGCAGTTGAGCCGCGCCCGCATCTTGTCGTCGGCTTCGACGACCCACCAGGGCGACTCGGCCGTATCCGTAGCCGCGAACATCGCGTCCTTTGCCTTGGAGTAGTCCACCCACTTGGAGCGGGCGGTCACGTCCATCGGCGAGATCTTCCAGCGCTTGGTGGGAGTGTTTATGCGGTCCTGGAAGCGGCGCTCCTGCTCCTCGTCATTTACCGAGAACCAGAACTTCAGCAGGATCACGCCGGAACGGATCAACATCCGCTCGAACTCGGGCGCGGTGCGCAGGAAGTCCTGGTATTCGTCCTCGGTGCAGAAGCCCATCACGTGCTCCACGCCGGCCCGGTTGTACCAGCTGCGGTCGAAGAGGACCCACTCGCCGGCGGCAGGGAGTTGAGCCACGTAGCGCTGGAAATACCACTGCGTCTTCTCGCGCTCGGTGGGGATGCCGAGGGCGCAGATGCGGCAGATGCGCGGATTGAGGCTCTCGGAAACGCGCTTGATGACGCCACCCTTGCCGGCTGCGTCGCGGCCCTCGAACAGGCAGACGACCTTGAGGTCGCGGAGCTTGATCCACTCCTGGAGCTTGACCAGCTCTACTTGCAGTTTCGCCAGCTCGGCGTTGTATGTCTTGGTATCGATCGGCTTGCGGCGTTTCTGGACGAGGTCACCGGTTGTGGGGTCGAAGGAATCGGCGCGGGCGATCTTCTTGCCTTGTCGGCGTTCGGCCGTCGACTTCACCAGCCGCCTCTCGCGCTTGACGGCCGCCTCCGCTTCGGCTCGGGCTGCCGTGTCCGCCACGGCCTGGGTGGGCTCAGCCGAAGCGGCCGGCGCCGTGGCGTCTGACCCGGGCTTGACTGTCTTCCGGTCGCCGCCGGAGTCGTCGGTGCTCTGTCCCTTTGCCATGTGGGCCTCCTTGGGTGCCACGGTAAGACATGACTATCCGCGGAGCAACACCGGAATTGGCGGCCGCCGCCCGTTCTGGGCTAGTCGCTGGTCGTGAAGGAGCCTTCGGCCAGGACTTTGTTATGCGAGTCGAGCACCTGGAGCTTGTGATTCCCGGCGGCGAGTTGCCCATCCGGGCCGTGGCACGAGTCCAGGATCGTGGAATCGGAGTGCAGCCAGGTTCCGTCAGATTGCTTTGTGAATTGATCCGAAACGACCACCGAACCCCAGGTTTTGCCGTCCAGAGTCGTGGTGACTCGCTCACTGCCGCCGACCGATCCGGCCAGTCTTATGGTCAGCGTGACCGGGCTCGTTGAGGAGCAACTGAAGCTGGACGGATCCAGGTTTACGCTGCCGGCGGGGAAGCCGCCGTTCGACATGGCGTTGACGGCGACGAAACCGACGACCCCTACAAGCGTCACGATGAGTAGCCCGGCCAGCACGAAGATGAGCGGGTTGACCCCGCTGCGCGCCCTGGGAGCCGGCTGGGCGCCGGTCCAGGGTTGTTGTTGCGGGGCCCCGGCCGGGTAAGGCGCGGCCCAGGGGCCGGCCTGCCGGGGTTGAGCCGGCGGCGCTGCCGGAGGCCCCTGCATCTGCTGCTGGACGGGCCCGGCCGGAGTCATCGGCGGCCGCATCTGCTGCTGGACGGGCCCGGCCGGTCTGTTTCCCTGCCACGCCTGCGGCTGGGCAGGCGGCGCGGGGTTGCCCCACTGCAGCGGCGCGGGAGCGACGGGCGCCTCCTGGAACGGCGCCCCGCAAGCGCCGCAAGCGCCTCGCCATGAGGCGTTCAACGCAGTTCCGCACCGAGGGCAGTTGCGCGTCCCCATGGTCATAGCGATCTCCTTCGGCGTACCAGTGGATGCGTGCCTTTGGGCGCTCAGTATCGTACCGCCGCGATCTAGCTGCGGCCAGGTCTCTGGGCGCGCCCCCATGTTGGGCTGCCGTTCCCGCCGCTACCATTTCGAGATGTACTGACTTCGGGCTCCATACCTGTCGAACGGGCTCGCCGCGGCCGCACTGTACGGGTTCGTGCCCGTTCTGCTTCAGTCAAAGGGCTTCAACCCTGCCCCTATCGGGATTACCACGAGTCTTGGGTCTTTCGCCCATACGTTGGCGCCGCCCGTCTGGGGTCACGTGGGCGATGTGGTCAGCGGGCCACGCCGGACTCTCCAGATTGCGTGCATACCGGCGGTGATATTCGCCCTTGTGTATGGGTCTCCGCTTCCGGTTCTGGCCATCATCCTCTGCCAGATCGTTATCAGCCTCGGTAGTGGCCCGTCGGCGGCTCTTACGATCCATGGCGATATCTCTCGACGCAGCCAATGCCAAAGCGACTCGGTGGCCCGTCGGCGGCTCTCACCGATCCATGGCGATGCCGGTTCTCGTCAACGCTTCCAAGGAGTACTCGCGGCTTCGCCTGATTTCGAGCGCCGGCGCCGGCGCCGGCGCCATCGTCTTCGGTGTCCTGTATGCGTTCGCGGGCTACTCGGCTGCGCCGCTGGTGTTCGCCGGGATCATGGTCTTCACGATTGCCTGCGCCCAATTCGTTCCGCTCGGGCGAGACAGGGAGTGCCGCCGCCGTGCCAGCGCCAAGCGCGAAGGGCGTACTCATGCCGCTCCTGGGCAGGGCCGGTTCGGGTCGATCGGTGAAGCGTTCAAGATTCGGCCGCGGCTTGCCGCCGTGCTTGTGTCAATGGTCTTCGTCTTCATCGGCATCATGGCGTCAGGGACGTACATCTCGCTCCGAATCTCGGATCTCGGCGGCGGTGCAGTGGAAATCGGGATGGCCAACGGCATCGGGTCGGCGGCGGAGATTCCCGGCCTCATCCTGGCGGGGTTCCTGGTGGCCTCGTTTCGGTGCCCGGCCGGGTTCCTGGTGGCTCGTTTCGGTGCCCGGCCGGGTTCTCGCGGCTTCATCGGTCGGGTTCGCAGCCTGCCTGCTCAGCTGGGTCTTCCTCGTCGATGCGGCGCCGATTCTGATTAGCCGCTTCATTTCGGGGATCTTCTTTGCAGGCGTCTTCGTTTCCTACGTGCTGACGATCTCCCAGATGCTTTCGATCGGGCTACAGTCCACCGGCCAGACTCTCCTGCAGGCGGCCTGAACGGTTCGGGGGTCCGGGCCGGCCCGACGGAGACGGACTGCTCCGATATCTAGTCAGACTTTCCCGTGGAGAGAGTTAGGCAAGTCGAAGTGTGAGTTCGACCGCGAATCGGGTCTCAGATCGCCCTGTCCACGCTCGACTTGGAAGCGTCGAGGCTCCCAGTCGACGATCCGGCCCGGGTTTCCTTGCCCAACTTTCGTGGCAGGGGAATTGGACTAGTTGCCGGGTGCTCGCGCGCCGCCGGGTGCTCGCGCGCCGCTCTTCCCGGGCCGGTACCATGGCCGCGGC
>DASVKT010000227.1:0-1631 GCA_036385235.1 Candidatus Limnocylindrales bacterium
CCGGCGGGGCGCTTCCGCTGGCGGCGGGGCGCTTCCGCTGGCGGCGGGGCGCTTCCGCTGCCGGGTCCGCCGTTCCACATCGGCGACCGCATCGCCATGCTTCCGGCCATTATCGGCCTCAGGGTGAATGGGCCGGAGTCCGTCTACCTCGACTGGGATGAGGCGGTCATCGACACGATCAACGAAGAGGCCGAGTCATTCAGCGCTCATATCGTGTCGGGGGCCGGGCAATTCAGTCAGGGTTTCGAGAACATCGTCCGCGCAAACGAGACCTATCACGCTTGGCGAGCGGCCTGGCTGGTCGCCTTCGCCCGCAGCGGCGACTCGGACATCGCGGACAGGGAGACGAGACCGCTGTGGCTCCAGGTCCTGGCCGAGCATCCGGAGCACGGAAGCTCTGGGCCCTACAGGCATCAGGCTTTGGGTCCCGTTTGACGCAGCGCTCCGGCCGTTTCTCCCCAACGACCGTGGAGCGAACGCGGAACAGAAATGCGGGGCCGATTCCTTCCGCTTCAAAGCCTGCAAGCCCGATCAGGCCCGGATTCGCCCTCACGATCGCGCCAAGATAGCCTGTCACGGCTATCAAGGGACCGCTCTAGGGGAGAAGCAGGTCTCGGTATCCGGCGCCTGTTCGCACGGCTGTCATTAGGCAGAAAGGGGCTGCCGTGTCGCTCTGGGTCGCTCGCCGGCAGGCTCGTCGCCCCAACTTCTGCCCCGCCCCGCGCCCTCCGTTTGCGGTGAACCCCGCTCGTCCTTAGAATAGGAAAAACCCCCGGAGGAGAGAACGCGCCATGGCGAAGTATGTCTTTGTGACCGGAGGCGTGACCTCCTCTCTCGGCAAGGGCATCACCGCCGCCAGCATCGGCCGGCTCCTCAAAGCCCGCGGCCTTGCCGTCTCCGTCTTGAAGCTGGATCCCTATATCAACGTGGATCCCGGGACCATGTCGCCGTACCAGCACGGCGAGGTCTTCGTCACGGACGACGGCGCCGAGACGGACCTGGATCTGGGCCACTACGAGCGGTTCATCGATGAGAACCTCTCCCAGCTCTCCAACGTCACCACCGGCCGCATCTACCAGGCGGTCATCGGCAAGGAGCGCCGCGGCGACTATCTGGGCGGCACCGTGCAGGTCATTCCGCACATCACCAACGAGATCAAGGAACGGATCCAGCAGCTGGCCCGAGACGGCCGCGCGGACGTCATCATCGTCGAGGTTGGTGGCACCGTCGGTGACATCGAGTCGCTGCCGTTCCTGGAAGCCATCCGCCAGATGCGCAAGGACGTTGGCCGCGGGAACGTGGCCTATGTCCACGTCACGCTTCTGCCCGCGCTCATGGCCACCGGAGAACTGAAGACCAAGCCCACTCAGCACTCCGTCAAGGAGCTGCGCGGCATCGGTATCCAGCCGGACGTGATCGTTCTTCGATCGGACCATCCGGTCAGCCAGGAGATCCGCGACAAGATTTCCCTCTTTACGGACGTCGCCAGCGAGGCCGTCATCCCAGCCGAAACGGCCAGCACCATTTACGAATGCCCGCTGCTGTTCGAAGAGGCCGGTCTCGGCACGCTCCTGGTTCGAGAGCTCGGCCTGGAGAATTCGGCCCAGAAGCCGGACCTCGAGTCCTGGATC
>DASVKT010000228.1:0-3093 GCA_036385235.1 Candidatus Limnocylindrales bacterium
CCCGAGATTCGGCCGGCCCACCCGTTCGTTAGGCCCTGGTGCAACGCCCGGCCCCCCACGCAAGGGGGCGATGCCATTGAGCGCGGAACACGCCAAAATGTCTCCTCATGGAGAGCCATCGCTCCGGGCAGGACTCGGTTCACTCGACGTTGACTGAGGCCGGAGAGGCCACCGACAGCGGCGTTGGTGTTGCCCATACCCAGACAGACGAACTTCTGGACAGCGAGGCGGAGCGCTCTGCGCGGTCGCGTCTATTCGACGAAGTCCTGGCATCGGTGGAACTGGTTCTCGTGGCGGACGGGGCCGCCTTCTGGCGCGAGGAACCGGACCACTCCCTGACTCTGGCCGCCAGCCGCTCCCTGCCAAAGGACGTGCTGGACGCCCTCGACCGCCACGCCACCACGCCGCTACAGTCGATCATGCAGCGCTGGCCGGAGAGCCCGCTCGTGGCGGTGCCGCTCAACGATCCCACGAATCCCATCGCCGAGGAGATCCGGCAGGTCACGGAGCGCGAGGGCATCGTCGGTCTGGCCGGCGTGCCGTGCCGCATTCCCGGCGAGATGATGGGTGTCCTCGTGGTCGTGCATCGCCGGCCGCACCCTTGGACGGTCCGCGATCTCGGTCTGGCTACCGGCCTGGCCGGCCAGCTGGCCACCGCCATACAGAATGCCCGGCTGTATTCGTCGGTTCGAGCGCTGGCAAACCGACTGGCCGCCATTCACGAACTCAGCCTGAGGCTGAACCGGCTGCGAGACGTGGCCGCCATCGGCGACGCGATCGTGGCCGAGGTCGGACGGCTGGTGGACTGCGATACCGTCCGCATCTATCGCCTGGATCCGGAAGGCGTGTTCCGGCCGGTGGCCGCTTCGGGGACATTCGTCGGCATCGAGTCTCCGCCCCTTGAAGCACTCTCTACGGGCCACGGCGAGACGCTGCCGGGCTGGGTCGCCAGGCGCAATGAGCCCTTGATCATTCCGGACGCTTCGGTGGAGCGCCGGTCTATCTTCCGGTCCACGTTTGGGCCGGAGTCGCTCCTGCTCGTGCCCATGTCCTACGGCGACGCGGTTCAAGGAGTTCTGGTCGTCTCGAAGCAGGGCATCAACAAGTACGGCCCGGACGACGAGCAGGCGCTCTCGATCTTCGGCCGGTACGCCGCCCAGGCGATAGTCAACGCGAACAACATCGAGGAGCTGGAGCGCCAGCACGCCCTGCTGGAGCAGCAGATCGCCGCGGAACGACGCCTTCTGGATCTTAGCGAGACGCTGGTTTCCACCCTGGACCCCCGGCGCGTTCTGGATCAGATCGCCGAGACCATCGGCACGGTGGTCCACTACGACCGGCTGACGATCTACAGATACGACTCTGCTACGGCCGGTATCGAGCCGGTCCTGACGCGGCCCGTGTCCGGGGCGGATGAGCCGCTGCCGGCCGCTCAGTCGCTTGACGAGGGCTTGACGAGCTGGGCTATCGGCCGCGGCGAGCCGGTTTGCGCCAACGATGTCGGCGACGAAGTGCTCGCGGCCGGACCCGAAGAAGCGGACGGCCTCGCCCTGGAGCAGAACTCGTTGCGCCGCGGCGCCAAGGATGAGCGCGTTTCGCAGAGCATCATCGTTGTGCCGCTCCGGGTCCACGGCGAGGTCGTGGGCAGCCTGAACCTGACCCGGGTCGGCGGGCCCGAGGCGCACTTCAGCGAGCACGAATTCGAGCTGAGCAAGCTGTTCGCCGGCCAAGCTTCCATCGCCCTCCAGAACGCAGAGGCGCACGTGACCGTGTCAAGCCGCGCCGATCTTGACGCGCTGACGAGTCTTCGCAACCACGGCACATTCCAGCGGGACCTGGCAGAGATGGTCGAGACGGGCAAGCCCTTCTCGCTGCTGATGATGGACCTGGACTCCTTCAAGACATTCAACGACACGTACGGCCATCCTGCCGGGGACACACTGCTCCAGACGGTGGCCGGCGCGATGGTCAGCGCCACTCGCCAGAACGACCGTGCCTACCGCTACGGCGGCGACGAATTCGCCTTGCTGCTGTTCGGGGCCTCGCCCGCACACGCAGGTGAAGTTGCCGGCCGAGTCCGTTCCGCGATTACCGAGAGCGTAGGGGCCTCCGCCGTGGGGGAACTCGGAGTTCATGTAAGTGCATCCGTTGGGGCTGCTCACTGGCCTGCGGACGGTGAGTCCGCCGCGGCACTTGTGGAAGCCGCCGACGCCGCGCTGTACCGTGCCAAACGGCAACGGCCGGAGGGCGCCGGTCCGGGCCTCGGCGTGGGCCCCGGCAGAGCCCCGCAGGTTGCTTCCGGCAAGTGGGTCAACGCCGGTCGTGAGTTGATCACAGCGAGCACCGTTTCCGGCACGGCGGCCGCGATGGCTGCATTGGCCGCAGCACTGTGCGGTGCGACGGATATCTTCGTGGCTCTGAATGACGGCATCACGCTCTTGCCCGAGCCTGCGCTGGTATCGGTCTCCGCAGCAGTCGGAGCCGTTGCGGGTGCCGCGCCCGGCCGCAAGCCCGGCATGGTCCAGGTAGCGGCAGACGGCGCATTCGCAGCCAAGCCCAAGCCAATCCGGCCCGGTGTCGGCCTGTGGGGCCGCGTCTGGCAGAGCGGCAAGGCGGAACGCGAACAGGATGACGTCGCGTCTCGGATGGGCGCGCCGTTGATGGTCCACGGCAAGGTCGCGGGGGTCATCGGCGTCTCCGTCCCGTCCGTAGCCAGACTGGGTCAGGATCGGTCCGAGGAACTCGCTTTCGTCGCGGACCTGGGGTCGGCGACGCTCGAGCGGCTGCTGGACCGGTCTGCGGACTGAGTCAACACCCCTCGCGAGAGGCGGCAGCAATCCGACGCTCCTATACTCCCGGAATGCTGCAGCCAAACGCGAACCGCGAATACCTCGTGCCATTCACCGAAGTTGCCCGCAGACAGCGGCCTCGTCGCCTGATGATCGTCGGGCTCGCCGCCTTCCTGGCGGTGGCTATGGGAGCGGGATCCGCCTGGCAGCCGATGAAGACTTCGGCCGCTCGTAGCAGCGTGACCATCCTCGGCGCGTCGGCCGACAGTCTCGATCCCGCGGTGCAAGCGGACGCAGGCAGCGC
>DASVKT010000229.1:0-6180 GCA_036385235.1 Candidatus Limnocylindrales bacterium
ACGGAATCGTGCTCAACAACCCGGCCTTCACCTACTACCACCTGGAACTGGGTGAGATCTCCACGTACCCCGAGGGATACAAGGAGAACGCGGGCATCTTCTGCCACACCAATCCCTGGCTGATGATCGCCGAGTCCATGGTGGACAACGGCGACCGGGCCCTGGACTACTACATGCGTATCAACCCGTCGGCGCGCGAGGAGATCTCCGAGATCCACCGCTGCGAGCCGTACGTGTACGCCCAGATGATCGCGGGCAAGGATGCCCCCACCCACGGCGAGGCCAAGAATTCGTGGTTGTCCGGCACGGCGGCCTGGAACTTCGTGGCCATCAGCCAGTGGATCCTGGGCATTCGAGCCGAGCACGACGGGCTCCGAATCGATCCGGTTCTGCCGGCGGACTGGGGCGACTTCACCGTCACCCGCCGCTTCCGCGGGGCCACCTACAACATCACCGTTCACAAGACCAAGGGAACGACCGGCCGCGTCACTCGGCTGATGGTCGAAGGGCGTCCTGTCACCGGCAATCTGATCCCGCTTCCAACACGGATGGGTCAGTTCGATGTCGAGGCGTTCATCCAGTAATAGCGTTCGCGTCCGGTCAGTTCAGCTGGGCGGCGGTGGAGATTTCTCATGACTGACGATCAGGCGCGGCCCGGCGCCAACGACTACGGCTACTTCGACGAGTCCGCTCGCGAGTACGTGATTACGCGGCCGGACACGCCGACACCGTGGATCAACTACATCGGTGAGGGTCGCTACGGCGGCATCATCTCCAACACCGCCGGCGGCTACTCGTTCGATCGCGATCCGCGGAACCGCCGAGTAACCCGCTACCGCTACAACTCGATCCCGGTGGATCAGCCCGGACGCTACGTTTATCTCCGCGATCAGGATTCGGGCGAGTACTGGAGCCCCACGACACGCCCCACCAAGCGCGTCCTGGATTCCTACGAGTGCCGCCACGGCGCCGGGTATACCAAGATTTCCAGCTCCCTCAACGGGATCGCAGCCGAGATCCTCTATTTCGTGCCGCCGACTCCGGTCGACGAGCCCGCGCCGTGCGAGCTCTGGGTGATGAAGGTCCGGAACACGGGGTCCACGCCCCGCCGGCTCCGGTCATTCAGCTACGCCGAGTTCAGCTTCGCGGACGCGTTCAACGACCTCACGAACCTGGACTGGGCCCAGCACATCGTCTTCAGCAGCTGCGAGAACGGCGTCATCAAGGTGGCGACGAAGTTCAAGCCGCTGACCTACTTCTTCGCCAGCAGCGAGACTCCGGCCGGCTACACGTGTGACCGGGAGGACTTTATCGGCAACGGCCGAGACCTCGCCGATCCGATCGTCGTCGAGACGGGCACGCCGTCAAACGCGCCCTCGCCTCGCGGGAACAGCATCGGTTCCCTCACTCACGACATCGTTCTCGCGCCCGGTGAAGAGCGTCAGATCGTCTACATCATGGGCCCCACGGAACAGCAGGACGAAATTGCTCCGGTCGTCGCCCGATACGCGGATCCGGCCAACGTCGCTTCTGCCTATGCCGCTCTCCGCGCCGACTGGGATGCGTATCTGTCTCGCTTCACGGTGGAGACGCCCGATGCGGACACCAACGCGATGCTCAACTTCTGGAACCAGGTCCAGTGCCGTACCACGTTGTACTGGTCCCGCTTCGTCTCGTGTTACGAGAGCGGCCTGGGCCGTGGAATGGGCACTCGAGATAGCGGCCAGGACACGCTCGGCACCATGCACACCGTCCCGGACCACGCTCGTCAGATGCTCACTCGCATCTGGGAGATGCAGTTCCAGGACGGTCATACCTGGCATCAGTTCTTCCCGCTCACCGGGGAGGGCGGGCCCGGGCTTGCCGCTGAATACCCCACGTGGCCGCAGTGGTTCTCCGACGACCATCTCTGGCTGCTGATCTCCGTCTGTGCGTATCTGCGCGAGACCGGCGATTTCGACTATCTGGAACGCCGCGTCCGCTACGAGGATGCCGGCGACGATACCGTCTGGCGCCACATGCTCAAGGCAGTGGACTTCACGCTGGAGCATCTCGGTCCCCACGGCCTTCCGCGGGCCGGCTTCTCGGACTGGAACGACACGCTCAACATCGACCACGGCTCCGGCAGGGCCGAGAGCGTCTGGGTCGGGATGCAGTTCTGCAAGGCAATGCTGGACATGGCCGAATTGGCGGAGCGCCTCGGCAAGACGGCGGAAGCCAAGCGTTTTGCCGGCCTGCACGCCGAGATGGCCAAGACCATCAACTCGACCGCCTGGGACGGCGCCTGGTACACGCGAGCCTTCGATGACGATGGTCTGCCGATCGGCATCGCCGGCGCGAAACACCACGCAATCGATCTGATTGCCCAGAGCTGGTCCGTCATGGGCGGCGTCGCGCCGCAGGATCGGGCCGAGCAGGCCCTTCATTCGGCCGACGAGAAGCTCAACAGCAAGTTCGGTCTGGCGTTGCTGTGGCCGCCCTACGACGGCTCGGATCAGCGCGTTCGCGGCACGTCCACCTACGTGCCCGGGGCCAAGGAGAACGGCGGCATCTTTTGCCACGCCAATACGTGGTCGATCATTGCCGCGGCGCAGATGGGCTGGGGCGATGACGCCTACCGCTACTACCGCCAGATCATGCCTCTCTCCCGGACGGACCAGGAAGTGATGAAGGGCGAGCCCTACGTCTATTCCCAGAACATCTGCGGCCCCACGCATCCGTCGTTCGGTTTGGCCCGCAACGCCTGGCTGACTGGTACGGCCGCCTGGACATACGTCGCTGCGACGCAGTGGATCCTCGGCATTAGGCCCACTTACGAAGGCCTGCGAGTGGCGCCGGCCATTCCCAAGGCGTGGCCCGGCTTCAAGGCTCATCGCGAGTTTCGCGGCACCTCCTACGAGATCAATGTCCGGCGCGACGGCCTGGGCAACACTGTATCGATGGTCGTGGACGGCAAACCGGTGGCCGGTGACGTCGCCCCGTTTGCTCCCAAGGGCACCAGCACCGTGAAAGTCGAGGTCGTACTGACGTGAGCGAATCGCCCGCGCCCGGGATTCCCGGCACTTTCTTCGGCCGCTCGACCAGGCGGCTGGAGACGGCGCACTGCTGGGTTGAAGTCCTGGCCAATGGTGGTCCGCGGATCGTCGGCTTTGGCTTGCCCGGTGGTGAGAGCATTCTTGCGGAGACACCGGAGGCTGCCTGGGATGCGGGCTACGGTATCTACGAGCTCGTGGGCGGCCACCGGCTGTGGTTCGCTCCCGAGTCCCCCGAGTGCAGCGTGCCGGATGCAGACGGGCTCACACTCTCCGAGTTCCAGGGCCTGGCCGATGGCGAGGTGGGAGTTAGGCTGGTCGGCGCTTTCGAGGCGCCCACGGGTTTGCGCCGCGAGATGAAGATCCGCTTGGATGCCGCGTCCGCTTCGGTCTCTGTTCGGCACATCCTGAGGAATGAAGGCCAGGCCACGCTGGAGGTCTCGCCCTGGCCGATCACGCAGTTGAAGCTTGGTGGCGTGGCTCGGTTGGAATTGCCGGAGCCCAAGGGAGCCCACGCCATCAAGCCGGGCCAGATGATTGCCCTGTGGCCATATGCGTCGTGGTCGGATGAGCGCCTGACGATCACGGAGCGTTCACTGACAGTTGCCGCCACGCCCGGGCGGCCGTTCAAGATCGGATGCCTGAACGGGGCGGGTATGGTCTCCTATCTCCGGGAGGGCGTGCTCTTCACCAAGGCGTTCGATCCCGCCCCAGAGTTGGCGCATGCCGATATGGGCTGCAACGTGGAGATCTATTCCAACGAGGACTCCATTGAGATCGAGTCGCTCGGCCCGTTGACGTGCCTTGTTCCCGGCGACTCGGTCACGCACGACGAGCGCTGGGAGATCAGCCGGATCGGGTAGGGGACCCGGCGGCTTGACCGGGGGCTGGCGGCGAAGAGACCTGCGCTGTGCGCCTGCCGCGGTCAGTGCCGCCGTGGCAAGGCCCGCGCACAGGATCAGAGCGAATGGCGCGCCGGACGTGGTGCCGGACGAGCCACCCGTGCCGGTCGGCGGTGGAGTGAACGGATGCGGCCGTCTCGTCGAAGGAACGTCGGCGAGCGGCAGCTTCACCTGCCAGCGGTTGAATCGAAGCCCACGGCCCACCCCGCCTGAGCGTGGAACGCGGGACCAAATTGCTTTCGGCGGCGTCTGGGCGCATGCTTTGGGCCTGTCCGACCCCGTGCCGATGCCTCGGCTCCCGAGACTGCGTTCGGCCGGCAGGTTGATTGGATCACATGACGACACCGCAAACGACCGGTGTATGGATCTCGGGCGAGTCGGCCACGATCTTGCGGTGGGGGCCCGAAGGGGTCTCGATTCGCGAGACGGTCGAGTCGCAGGTTCCCGGGCGGCATCGATCGACCGGCCGGCCGCCGACCGAAGAGCATCCGGCCGGCGAGGGCCATCGTGACGAGCACATGCGCACCTTCTTTGCGGAGGTCGGCGCCAAGATTGCGGCCGGCGACGACCTTCTGCTGATCGGCGATGGCGAAGTGGTCGAGCACTTTGCGCGCCAGATGCAGTCGCAGGGGCATGGCGCGGTTCGTCGCGTGGAAGTAGAGAAGAGTGGCCCGCTGACCGAGCCCCAATTGCTGGCTCGGGTCCGAACCTTCGCCGGTTCACCGGCACGCCGCTCGGTGCCGAGCTGAACCAGGAGGATCGCGAATGACTGAAACAAAGGCAACCCTAGACGCGCGTGCGGAGGCGGACAGGGAGATCAACGAACAATTCCATGCCCTTCTGCGCGACGCAGCCGAGAAGCGCGACGGCCGCTCGCGGGTCCACTCCTCCGAGGATGCCGCCGAGGCCAAGCAGGAGTCGGAGGAGTTGCTGGCGTTGGCCCGAGAGATCGGGAGAGCCGCGGCCGCTCGAGACCGCTGACCTGGCGTCTGCGGCGGCCGGCCACCGAATGTCGGCCGCCGTTGTAGGCTCTCGCGATGCGGGACTTGTACGAGATTCTCCAGGTCCATCCTCGCGCCGAGGCCGAGGTGGTTCGGGCGGCGTACCGGACGCTCGCGCGCAAGTACCACCCGGATCACGGCGGCGACGCGGTTCGGATGACGCAGATCAACGATGCCTGGGATGTTCTCGGAGATCCGGCCCGGCGAGCTGTCTACGACGCGTCGCGGACCACGAGCGGCCCGATCCGGGCGGCTGCGGCTGCACGCTCGACGGAGCGAAGCCCCGATCGGCCTTCCGCCACAACATCCCAGCGACCTGCCGAGCGCGCGGCCGAGCGGCCGGCCGAGCCCGCCCTGCGCTCCGCTCCGCCCCCGGCCCAGGAACGCGAGAGTACCGTCAAGTACGACCCAGGCGCCCCGAAACCTGCCGATCCCGGCCATATGGGCCCGCCGCCGGGCCGCCCGTCCGGGAGCGTTCTGGACTTCGGCCGCTATGCCGGCTGGTCGCTCGGCGAGATCGCTCGCCTGGACCGTGATTACATGGAGTGGCTCAGCAGGTCCACGATCGGGCGCGGGTTTCGTGCCGAGATCGATGCGCTGTTGAGAGGCCAGAGTGCCGACGGGGCCGCGGCTGCCCCGGCTTCGTCGAGCCGGAACTGGCCGCGCCGGTAGCGAGCGGCGCCTCCGACAGCGAGCGGCGCCTTCGCTCCGCTTCGTGCTAACCTGCGCCTGGCCTTGGCGGCCGGTCCACCGCGATCGCCGAGCGGTCGCGCGAGGCCGGCGTACCGGTCGATCGCGACCTTCGTCGCGCGAGACCGGAAAGGAGAAGCATGAGCCCTTGGAACCTGACCCACCGAGCCGCACGGGCCGGTGGCCTTTTTGTATGACGACCCCTGTAGAGCGCAAACTGCCTCCGTTTCCGCGACCGAGCGCCGTCGTCGACCCGCGAGTCGGTGACTACGGACCGGCGCTGCTCGCGCTGGAAGACGGCACGCTCTTCCCCGGCATCGCTTTTGGCGCTCGATGCAGTGGTCAGGGCGATCTCGTGGTGAACACGAGCCAGACCGGCTATCAGGAGATCTCGACGGATCCCAGTTACGCCGGCCAGCTCGTCGTCATGACGTACCCGTTGATCGGCAACTACGGCCGCATCCACTACGACGACCAGTCCGAGCGACCCTGGCTGCGCGGTTTGATCGTGGCCAATGCCACCGCCGCCGTTCTGGATGACGCCCAGCAGCTGGC
>DASVKT010000230.1:0-2549 GCA_036385235.1 Candidatus Limnocylindrales bacterium
GGTTCGCGGCCTCGCGGCCGGGACGACGACCCTCTCGATCCGCTACAGCCAGCCGTGGGCCGGTGGCACGAAGGGCGAGTGGACGTACAGCCTGTCGGTCACAGTCAAGTAGGCGATCCACCGCACCCTGGCTTGCCAGCGCCCGGCGGAACCGAACCACGGCGACTGCGAGCGGAACCAGCGCGAACAGCAGTCCGTCCGGCCCGGGCGATCGACCGCAGCACAACGAGCTCGGTGTCGTCGACGATCAAGGGAGGGGCTGGACGGTTCGGCATGCGCAGCATCGTAGCTGCGATCTCGCCAAACATCAGCTTTCTCCGTGGCGGGACACCAGTGGGCGTGTCTCAGCTCGGGCTGACAGACGGGGATTCGCCATCGACTGGCGGGATGGCGGCTGCTCGTTTTCGAGAACCCTTCCCGGAGCGAGGCATGTCTGGGAGGCAGATCAGATGGCGATTGCCACCCTCTCTCTTGGCCAGGTACATGGCGTAGTCCGCGGCCCTCAGCAATGCGTCAGCGTCCCCGCCGTTCTGCGGGTAGAAGCTGATGCCGATGCTGACGGTGACGTTCACTCTGTGCCTTGCGACGCTGAAGGATCTGGCAAGAATGCTCTTGACCTTCAGGGCGACTGCATCGGCCTCTCGGACCTGGTGAACTGCTTCCAGGAGGATCACGAACTCGTCGCCGCCGATACGGGCGACTGTGTCGCTCTGACGCACGCTCTTCCTGAGTCTCTGTGCAACGGCACGGAGCAGGTGATCGCCGAACTCGTGTCCGCGGGAGTCGTTGATGTCCTTGAAACGGTCGATGTCCATGAACAGGACGGCAAAGGCGGTATCTGATCGTTTGGCGCGGGCCAGGAGCTGGCTCAACCGGTCGACCGCCAGGAAGCGATTCGGCAGATCGGTGAGGGAATCGTGCGTGGCGAGGTGCTGGAGGGCTACCTCAGTCTCCCTGATCTCGTTGATGTCGCGCGTGATGCCCACCAGGCCTATGACTTTGCCGGACTTGTCGCGGATCGGCAGTTTGGTGGCCAGCGTCCAGTTCGTCTGACCATCGTCCAGCTGGCGGCTCTCGATCAGACCGATTATGGGTCGGCCCGTATCCATGACCCGGATGTCGTCGAGTCGGGTTCCCCGGCCGAACGCCTCTCCGTACAGATCGATGTCGGTCTTGCCAATCAGCTCTGCTGGATCTGAGAAGCCAAGGCTATCGGCCATCTTTCGACTGACGCGCAACAGACGGCACTGACGATCCTTGAAGTAGATGCTGTCTACCTCGTTCTCCATCAGGGCCCGGAAGAGGAACACATCGCTCAAGAGATCAGGAGGCGGCATACTCACCATCCTCTTCATTGTTCTTCTCTCAGGCATCCCTGACGATCGGCCGGAAGACAACGTCCGAAATCCGAGCACCCATCGCCGTCGCGGCGGTGTCCGCTTCGCATCGGGCCCTCCGCTCCAGCCGCGGGACGGCAGGCGCACTGGGCGTCCTGGCGCCGCGCTACGTCTCCGACTGTGTGGCGACGCCAGTGGGCAGCGGGCACGCCACGCCGGTCCCATGGTCGGGGCAGTATCCGTTCGGGTTCTTGTCGAGGTATTGCTGGTGGTAGTCCTCGGCGAAGAAGAACGGTCCCGCGGGCGCGATCTCGGTCGTGATCCGGCCGAACCCGGCCGCGGCCAGCCGTTCCTGGTACGTGTCCCGCGATGCTTCGGCGCGCGCCAGCTCGTCGGCGTCGGCGACGTAGATGGCGGATCGGTACTGGGTGCCCGTGTCGTTGCCCTGGCGCATTCCCTGCGTCGGGTCGTGCGCCTCCCAGAACGCGCGCAGAAGCGTCTCGAACGAGACGCGCGCCGGGTCGTAGGCCACGCGGACCACCTCCGCATGCCCGGTGCGGCCGGTGCAGACCTCGTTGTACGTCGGGTTCGGCGTGCTGCCACCGGCGTAGCCAACGGCGGTGCTCACCACGCCCGGGATCGCCCAGAAGCCCTTCTCGGCACCCCAGAAGCAGCCCATCCCGAAGGTCACGGTCCGGGTACCGGCCGGCCAGGGTCCATCGATCGGTGTGCCCAGGACCGTGTGGCGCCCCGGCGCCACGATCGGCTCGGGGCGGCCGGGCAGCGCGTCGGCGGGGGAGGGGAGCTGCGACCTGGCAGGGTCGGCGAACAGGAAGTCGAGAATGCCCATGCGGATCTCCGAGTGGCGGGACGTCTGGGCGGATGGTACCGCGGGTGACGTGACACGCAGATGACGCCCGCGCCGCCGGACAAGTGGCGGGGCGGGCCGCCTGCGGCGCGTCAGTCGCCGAGGCAGGTCCCGACGTGGCGCGCGGTGGCGACCCAGCCGTGGTCCGGCGGGACCGGCTTGCGACGCCCGGCGACATCCTCCAGCGGGACCGGCTCGGTCCCATCTGCGCGGGCGGCGACCATGACGCCGAAACGGCCGGCCATTACCAGGTCCGCGGCGGCGCTCCCGAGCCGGGTGGCGAGCAGCCGGTCGACGCCGGAGGGCGTCCCGCCCCGCTGGACGTACCCCAGGATCGAGACGCG
>DASVKT010000231.1:0-3631 GCA_036385235.1 Candidatus Limnocylindrales bacterium
CAGATCCACTCGAACCTTGCCCAGGTCCACGGTCTCCGGCTCGGCCGTCTGGGCCTGCGTTTCTGACCGGCGCAGCAGCGCCCGGATGCGGGCAAGTAGTTCGCGGAAGCTGAACGGCTTGGTGACGTAGTCGTCCGCGCCAAGTTCCAGCCCGACGACCTTGTCCACCTCCGCGCTCTTGGCGGTGAGCATCAGGATGGGCACGCCGGATTCGGCGCGGATGACGCGGCAAACCTCCGTCCCGGAGAGCTCGGGCAGCATCAGGTCCAGCAGGATGAGGTCCGGGTGGTGCCGGCGAAACAACTCCACGGCCTCCCGCCCATCGGCTGCCTGCACGACCGCGAAGCCCTCTTGTTCCAGGCTTTCGGCCAGCGTCTCGCGGAGCGTCCGCTCGTCATCTACGACCAGAATCGTCTTTGCCATGCCCCAGGTTCCCTCCTACGGGTTGGGGGTCACCTGGGCTGCGAGCTTCTCGATCGCTCGATCCAGTCGAGCCAGCGTCCGCTCGTAGCCAAGCGCCACCATCGTATCGAAGAGTGGTGGTGTGGCAGTCCGGCCGGTGACGGCGACGCGAATAGCCATGAATAGATCGCCTGCCTTCCAGCCGCGATCTTCTGTGAGGCTCCGAAGTGGCGCCTCGATATGCTCCGCCTCCCATGATACCGGTCCGACGTCGGCGATGGTCCGGCGGGCGGCAGTGAGGCCGGCTAGGGTGGTTGCCGCGTCCCAGCGCTTGGGAACCAGGACGGCCGAGTCCGGGTCCAGGTTGTTCTGAAATAGGAAGCCAATCAGCTCGCCGACGGCATTGAGGCGGGGAAGGCGCTCCTGCACGACGGGCAGCAGAGCGCGGATCTCGTCGTCCGATGGCAGCCAGTCGAAAGGACCGGCGTCCACCTCGGCCTTCAGGAACGGCCGCAGCCGCTCGATGAGGTCCTCGGCCGGCAGGCGACGAATCCACTGACCGTTGAGCCACTCCAGGCGCTCGCGATCGAAGACGGCGCCGGCGCGGTTGACGGTCGACAGATCGAAGCGCCCGCACAGTTCGTCCAGCGAGAGAACTTCCTCCTCGGTGCCGGTCGACCAGCCGAGCAATGCCAGGTAGTTGACGAAGGCCTCCGGAATGAAGCCCTCCGCCCGATAGGCCGCGACCGCGGTCTGGGTCTTGCGCTTGCTCATCTTGGTCCGGTCCGGATTGAGGATGAGCGGGAGGTGGCCGAACTGCGGGATCGGCGCGCCCATCGCCTCGAACAGCAGGATGTGCTTGGGCGTGTTGGAGAGGTGGTCCTCGCCGCGGATGACGTGGCTGATCTTCATGGCGGCATCGTCCACCGCCACGGTGAAGTGATACAGCGGGTTGCCGTCCGATCGGACGATCACCAGGTCACCGCCCAGGGCGTTGGTGTTGATCTCCATATGCCCGCGGACAATATCGTCGAAGACGATCAGACGGTCCGTGGGAATGCGGAAACGCACAACGGGCTTCCGACCCTCGGCCTCCAGGGCGGCGCGCTCCGTGGCGCTCAGGTGGGCACAGCGGCCGTTGTATCGCGTCGGCTCGTGGGCAGCCTCTTGCTCTTTGCGCACCGCCTCCAACTCGGCCGGTGAGCAGTAGCAGTGGTAGGCCTTGTCCTCCGCCAGGAGCTTGGCCGCCGCGTCCGCGTAGTCCGGCAGGCGCTGCATCTGTCGATATGGGCCGTAGGCACCGCGCTCAGGCTCGCTACCAACCGCAGGCCCCTCATCCCAACGGATCCCCAGCCAGTGCAGGCCTTCGAGGATCTCCAATTCGAACGCTTCAGTCCCACGCGCCTGGTCCGTATCCTCCAGCCGGAAGATGAACGTGCCGCCGGTGTGGCGCGCAAACAGGAAGTTGAAGAGCGCGGTTCGCGCGGTTCCCAGATGAAGGGGGCCGGTTGGGCTCGGCGCGATACGAACGCGGATGTCGGTCATGGGATAAGTGTACGGGGAGCGGGCAGCGACACGGCGGGCCCTAGCCCAGCAACTCCCCCACCGGCGCCAGCTGGAAGTCCGACACTGCCTCGCCGACCGGTTCTCCGCGCGGATCCAGCGCGACCGGCCGGTGGTAGCGGGCCAGCGCCCTCAGGGCAGCGGGGTCGAGCACACCGGCCTGGCGGAGCGCCTCCACGGATGCCGCCGAAATGGCGCGATCGAATCCCCCGCCGTCCTCGATCTTGATCGCAATACCGGATGCCGACTCCGCCCTGGTCCCGCCGTCCAGCACCGCGAAACCGCGCAGACCTTCTGCCCCGCCCTTGGCGACGATGCGGCCGGGGACGGCCTTCATCACCGATGTATCCAGTCGGTTCCGGCTTCCGGCCACGAACTCGGGATTGGCGATCATCACGTCGCGGATCCGGCAAAGCGCGTCGGCAAGACCGGAGCGGCTGTCCTCTTCCGGGATGGCCGTAGGGTCCGCCAGCATGGCGAAGGCCCGCGCGACCTCGCGAAGCGGGAATGCGTACGTGGGCACGCCACAGGCATCCGTAGAGACGACCAGCAAGCCCGCCGAGGTGGAGAACGCGCGAGCCACCGTTGCCGCATACAGCCGCTGGACCGGATGGTCCGGCAGCCAGTATTCCTCGAACGGCCATTCGTTGATCCGGCAAAGCAGCAGCATCGAGGCGTGCTGGCCGGAGCACATGTGACGCACCGGGCCGGGCTTCTCGCCGTCGCGTGAGAGACGGGCGGCGGTCAGATCGTCCAGCGGCGCGCCCTCGGAACCGCAGCCGAGGAACTGCTGCGAAACGCCCGCGCGACGGAAAACCGCCTGCAGCGTCCGAACGTGCAAGTCCTCGCCGGAATGCGACCCGGCCATGATTGCCAACTCGGCTTCCGTGAGATCGAACGCCTCGACTCCGCCGGCCTCGACCAGAGCCACGAGCCCAAACGGCTTCACGGCGGAGCGCAGGTTCACCATGGTGTCCGGATCGCCGATCACGCGCCGGACGGTGCCGTCGATCCCGACTTCAACGACGCAACCGCGATGGCGGCTCTCGACAACCCGGCCGCGCATCTGGCTGACAAGCACGGGCGGGGTCCGAGGCGGATCCGGCATTCTCGCCGGGGGCCTTGGTCCTCGCACGTTCTTGACTCCGGCAGAGTGGCCTCCGGTTGAGACTCGCACAGGCTCCGGCACCGGGGCCGGGCTTGCTGCCGGGGCCGAGACCGAATCCGGGGCGGCCGCGGCCAACGGCGTCGAGGGCATGACGAGTGACTTCGACAGGGCCGGCTTCGAAGCCGGGGCAGGCCGACCGATCCCACCGGACGGATCCGACTCGGGGCGCGACGGCTGCATCATCCCTCCCAAAGGTGCGTGGTTCGGCGCCGGAGACCTCCGGGGCGCCCGATTTTCGGACCCCCCGAGAATACTCCGACGAGCGGACAAGCGGCAGAAGGCCCGGATGCGGCCTCGGGTAGCCCCCTCGGGTTACGGCCTTTGGGCGTGGCCCGATGGCCGATTCATGCGTGGGTGACTGAACGGGACAACGAGCGGCCGGGAAATTCCTACCCAGCGGCTTCAGCGGCTTCAGTGGCTTCAGTGGCTTCGGCAGCCTCGTCGGCCCCGGCCCCGGCAGCAGCGGCGGCTTCAGCGGCCTCGGCCCCGTCGGCAGCG
>DASVKT010000232.1:0-3392 GCA_036385235.1 Candidatus Limnocylindrales bacterium
CCATCTGGGCCCCGATCGCGTCCAACCCATCCAGCAGCGAGACGAGCGCGCCTTCATAAGCGGCCATCAAGATGGATCCCGGCGCGGTGCCGTGGCGGAGGCCGAAGATCGCGCCGGCCGCCTCGGGCAGGTTCGGCGTCCGCTCGCCGTCCAGGTACGGCAGAACCACCACGCCGTCGCTCGGCACCACCGCCTCGCGATCCAACCCCAGCCACGCCGCGATCCGATCCACCGCCAGGGTGCAATTGAGAGTGCAAGCGAGCGGCAGGAACCGCCCCGTGGCGTCGGCAAAGCCGGCCACGATTCCGCTGGGATCCGCCGCCGCTCTTGCCGATACGACGAAGACGGTCCCCGAAGTTCCCAGACTCAAGACCGGCTCGCCCGGTTCCAGACCCAGGCCGAGAGCCGCGGCCATGTTGTCACCGGTCCCAGGCCCGACCATGACCCGGGGGCTCAAGCCGAGCGCGGCGGCGGCACCGGCTCGCGCCATGCCCGCGGCCTCACCCGGCCCCAGCACTTGCGGCAAGAGCGCCCGATCCAGCCGGACCCGGGCGAGCCCCAGGACTTCGTCGTCGTAGTCCCCGGCCGGCGCGGACCACCAGCCCGTGCCCGAAGCATCGCCGCGATCCGTGACCCCGCGGCCCGTGAGCCGCTCCGTCAGGTAGTCATGCGGAAGGCGGATCGCGCGAGTGGCTGCGGCAACGTCCGGTTCCATGCGGCGGAGCCAAGCCCATTTGGTCACGGTGAAGGACGCGACCGGCACGCTGCCGATGCGAGTGGCCCAGGCCGCCGGGCCGGGGGCGGGCGTAAGGGGGACGGCCGTCACGGGGGCGGGGCCACTCTCTGGCGGGCGGCCGGCGAGCGGGGAACCCGTCGGCGCAGGGTCCGCGGCCGGGCGCCCCAACGCCTCGACGAGCCGAGTCGCCTCCGCTGCAGACCTCGTGTCATTCCAGAGGATCGCCGGCCGCAGAGCCCGGCCCTGCCCATCCAGCACCACCAGCCCGTGCTGCTGGCCAGCGATCGAGATGGCCCGGACGTCGCCCGCCATCCCGGTCGCGGCCAGCGCTTCGCGCAGAGCCGTCCACCAACCATCCGGATCGGACTCGCGCGCGCCGTCGGCGCCACTCACCTGATGAGCCGCGCGCCCTTGAGCCACGACTCGCCCCGTGGCCGCCTCCACGACGAGCACCTTCGTGCCCTGCGTCGAGCAATCGACCCCGGCAACCAGTTCGTCCGCCATTTCGGCCTCCATCGTGCGCCAGCAGAGCAGAGCGTAGCCGACGCGACCGCCCGGTGCGGCAGCAAGGTGAGATGCCTGTTGATGGGTTAGGGGGCGGAATCGGGCTGTGATTCCCCTGGGGTTTCACGCCCGATGCGGCAGCGCGGTGTGAGGACGGGTTGATGCGTGGGTAGCCCGACCATGCCACCGGAACTGACACTCGAAGGTGTCAGCTTCGGGCGAGTTACGCGACGGACTGCGAATGCCACGAGCCGCTGTCCGCAGCACGATGCATAGTTCATCCATCGGCATCGAGCGCAGGCTGGCGAGCGGGCGTCAGTCGAGACAACGATAGGAGGATGGGCATGCGCAGTTTTCGCTGGCGAACGTGGTTTGCGGGCTTGGTCGCCCTCATTGTCGCGCTCCCGACCCTGGCCGGGTGCTCGCTCCCTGTCGCCTCAGCGACGGCGTCGCAGAAGAGTCAGTCCGCCCCAGCGACGACCGAACCGCCAGTAACTGAGACGAGCAGCCTTGGGGCAACTCGCCCAATGCTGCCGCTCGGAACCGCCCACGACTTCAACCAGCCATACCAGCCGTGCTCACCGGCGCTGCTTCCAGCGATTCCGATGCAAGGCCCGATCTTCTCGCAGGCGTTCCAGATGGACGACCTTCAGACGCAGACGGAGCCCGCAGCACCGAGCGAGATCGTGTCCTACAACGTGGGCGGGTCCAAGCCACTCGATGCCGACTCGCTCCACGTCACCGTCCCGCCCGTGCGCGCCACGCTACGCACGAGCCCCGGCACTCGGCTCTTCGTCGATGGCGGCGGCGAAGCGTGCATCACCGAATGGAGAGTCTCTGCGCGTGAGCTTGCCGGCTTCGACGGGCAGCAGGAGTCCGGCACGACGTGGCAGAAACTCGGCGCAGGCAAAGGCCAGAGTGACGCCGTGGTGGTTGGCGGTGTTTCCGCCGGGGAATGGATCATCCACATCCATCTCGCCTTCGGTCCCGACAGCGCGGCGAAGCGCGACACAACGGACAGTTACGCGCGTGTCGTCGCGGGAGGCTCCAGTCCTCGCGGAGTGGATGTCCCCCGGCCCGTCCTCGTCGCGCCTTGTGGCGACACGCTTACCCCACTCACGACGACGCCAGACATGGTGCTGAGCACAGATGGGGTGACCTGGACCTCGGGAGAGGTCGCGCGCGGGACGAACCACACCGGTCCGGGCAAGATGCCTGGGCCCGTCCTGCCGGTGGCGGCAGGGTCGCTCATCCGGGTCAGAACCGCCGACGGCCGTTGCGGCAACGACTGGGGTGGCGCGATCTTCTCCGTCGTGCCCGATGATCTCGCCGCCGCGTTCGGAGGAGCCGGCTTGGACTACAACAACGGGGGCGATCCGAACTCGCCAACCCCGCCTCCCGTCGGCGGCCTGAATGCGATCCCGCCGGCCGCCGGGGAATGGCTCTTCAGCGTCGTGTTCTTCTTCGGGGACTCGGGCGTAGCCACCTACTACTGGCGCATCTCGGTCCGCTAACGCCTCGCGCGGGCACACCGCCGTCTGCTCGTCGCGATCACTCGGACGCGGCACCCGTTGTCTCTTCCGAAGGCATCGGCCACCTTCGCGCGGCGGCACCAATCACGACCGAAACTCCCCGGGAATGGCAGGCCGTTGCAGGCCCTGTCATCAACGTCCACCACACCTTGCTGCCACATCAGGTGAAACCACAGGGGAATCGTGGCCCTCAACGCGGCCCAATCCCATCAACAGGCATCTCACCTTGCTGCCGCACCGGGCGACCGCCTCCGGAACCGCATATCTCGTTCGCTTATCTCGTTCGCTTATCTCGTTCGCCTCGCCCTTGGCATGCCGGTCCCGCGCCCGCCGGTCCAACCTTCCTCAACTTCACCGAGAGCGATGCTATGCGGCGCAACGACCGCAGGGCGGGCTCATCTTCACTCCGGGTGTTGCTAAGCAGGGACCTTCGCGAAATGGGCAGCCCGACCCGCCACCTTGTCGGCTGGCTGAGCGTGAACCTGGGGACATGTCCGGCGGATCCGAGACCCAGCGCCACGGCGAAGGCTCGCAACTCGTTCAGTACCGCCCCGGGTGAAGTTGAGCCGGTGGCAGCGGGCGGCAGGCAGCGGGCGGCGCGGCGGCGGACAGCGGGCGGC